>DASRJN010000087.1:0-9088 GCA_035649455.1 Acidimicrobiales bacterium | reverse complement strand
CGCCGGCGGCGGAAGCTCGTGCTGCGGATGGCGCGGCGGGCGACCGGGGTCTCCTGGACCTCCTCGTCGGGGGTCTCGGAGGTCTCGGGTGGCTCGGCGCCCGGTTCTTCGCCGGGCTCGTGAGGGTCGTCGAGGGGAGCTGCCACTCAGCGTCCCCTCTCGCCGGCCGCGCTGGCCAGCAGCTCGGCGGCATGGGTGCGGGCCGCGTCGCTGTCCGGCTGGCCCGACAGCATGCGGGACAGCTCGATGACCCGCTCGGGCCGGTCGAGCACGCGGGCCTGGGACACGGTCGCGGCCTCGTCGGTCTGCTTGGCCACCTGCACCTGCTCGTCCGCGTAGGCCGCCACCTGCGGGAGGTGGGTCACCACCAGCACCTGGTGCTCGCCGGCGAGGCGGGCCAGCGAGCGGCCCACGGCGAGCGCGGCGGTGCCGCCGATGCCGGCGTCGACCTCGTCGAAGACCAGCGTGGGTGGGGCTCCCGTGAGCACGAGACGCAACGCGAGCATGGTCCGCGCCAGTTCGCCACCCGAGGCCACCCTGGCGAGCGGCAGCGGCGGTGTCCCGGGGTTGGCGGCGAGCAGCACCTCGACGTCGTCGCCGGGATCGACGCCCCGCACCTCGATGGCAACTTCGGCCTTGGGCATGGCCAGATCGGCCAGGTTGGCCTGGATGCGCTGCGCCAGCGGGGGCGCCGCTTCCCGGCGCGCCGCGGCCACCACTGCGGCCGCGGCCGCCTCTACCTTGCGGGCCTCGGTCAGCGCGGCGTCGAGCTCCGCGGCGCGGCGGTCGTGGTCCTCCAGCTGGGCCAGCCGGCCCCTCAGCCGCTCGCCCTCGGCCAGGACGTCGGCCAGCGTGTCGCCGTACTTGCGGCGGAGGTCGTGCAGCAGCTGGCGGCGCTCGCGCACCGCGTCGAGCCGGGCCGGGTCCTCGTCGATGGACTCGCCCGCGGCCCGTAGCTCGGCCGCCACATCGGTGAGCTCGGCCGCCAGCGCCCGCAGGCGGCCCTCGGCATCGCGGAACGGCGCGCGGCCGGCCACGGCGGCCACCGCCGCGCCCAGTGCGTCCGAGGCCGACGCCGCGCCGTCCGAGGCTCCGTTGCCGTCGCCGCTGAGGGCGGCCACCGCCCCCGACGCCGCGGCCCGGTGGGCGGCGGCGTCGGCCAGCAGATCCTCTTCTGCCTCCAGCCGCTCGTCCTCGTCGGGCCCCTCGACGGCCGCGCCGTCGATCTCACCCACCTGGTAGCGCACCAGGTCGAGCTCACGGGCCCGGGCCCGCTCGTCGCCGCCCAGGGCGGTGAGCTCGTCGGCCACGAGGGCCACGTCGTAGCGGGCGGCTCGCAGCGGGTCCAGGTCGACGTCGCCGAAGCGGTCGAGCGACTCGCGCTGGGCGGCCGGGTGCAGCAGCGACTGGTGGGCATGCTGGCCGTGCAGGTCGACCAGGGCGGCCCCCACCGCCGCCAACTCGCCCGCCGTGGCCAGCCGCCCGTCGATGTAGGCCCGGCTGCGGCCGTTGCGCGGGATGGCCCGGGACAGCACGACCTCGCCGGGCTCCTCGCCGTCCGAGTGGTCGCCGGGGCGCACGAAACGGCCCTCGACCCAGGCCTCGCTCGCTCCGGTGCGCACGAGCATCGGGTCGGCCCGCCCGCCCACGAGGAGCTCGATGGCATCCACCACCATGGTCTTACCCGCCCCGGTCTCGCCCGTGACCGCGGTCATGCCGGGGCCGAGCACCAGGCGGAGCTCCGGGATGACGCCCAGGTCGCGCACGGCCAGCTCTAGCAGCACGGCCTGCCCCAGTCTCGTGTCATGCGAATCGCCCTCACCGGTCGCTCAGCCCGAACTTGGCCTTGAGGATGCGCAGGAAGTCACGCGGCCCGAACGTCACGAAGCGGGCCGACAGCGTCGCCGCGGTGCACGTCACGGCATCGCCCTGGCCCAGGATGCCCAGGTTGTGGCCGTCGACCGACAGCGTGGCGGGCCGGTCCCCTGCCACCTCGATGCGGACGCGCGCGGCCGGGTCGAGGATCAGCGAGCGGTCGAAGAGCATGTGGGGTGAGACAGGGGTCATCAACAGGCAGCGATGGGTCGGCTCGACGATCGGTCCCCGCGCCGAGAACGCGTACGCCGTCGACCCCGTCGGGGTGGCGACGATCAAGCCGTCAGCAGCGTACGGGGTGAACGTCTCACCGTCGATGCTGACACCCAGGCGCACGGTGTGTCCCATCGGGGTCTTCTCCAGGACCGCCTCGTTGAGGGCCACGAACGAGCGCCCGTCGCTGGTGTGGCGCATGGTGGCCGGCTGCCGCCGGGGCGAGTCGGCGTAGGCCTCGAACCCCGGGGCGTCCACCGTAACCCGCAGCAGCATGCGCTCCTCGACCTCGTACGACCCGGCCAGGAAGCGCTTGAGCGCCATGCGGAGCCCGGCCGGCTCGACCTCGGTGAGGTAGCCGAGCTGGCCGACGTTCACACCTACCACCGGGACGCCCTCGGCCGCCACCAGGTCGACCGTGCGCAGCATCGTGCCGTCGCCGCCGAGGCTGACGGCGAGGTCGAGGCCGCGGGCGAACTCCTCCTCGACGCAGCCTTGGGTGGCGAGGTCGGCGATGCCCGCGTCGCGCAGCGGCAAGCGCACCTCGTGGCCCCGCTCGGCCAGCCAGTCGGTCGCGTCGCGGGCCAGCTCGGCGGCCTGGGCGCGCTCGTGGTGGAGGATCATCCCGACGACAGCCATGGCGTCCTAGCGGCGCGCGCGGGCCACGGCGTCGTCGACGACGGTGCCGAGGTCGACGGGGCCGGGCGCGCGCGCCGGGGCAGTGCGGGCATGGACCAGGAACTCGACGTTCCCGCCCGTGCCGGTGATCGGGGACACCATCGCATCCATGATGGCGGCTCCGCGCTCGTTCAGCGCGTCAAGCACGTCGTCGAGCACCCGGCGCCACACCGCGGGCTCGCGGATCACGCCCCGCCCGCGGGACGCCTCCTGGCGCCCGGCCTCGAACTGCGGCTTGACCAGCAGCACCAGATCGGCGCCCGGCGCGGCCAGCGCCAGCAGGTTGTCGAGCACGGTGCGCAGGGAGATGAAGGACAGGTCGGCGACCACGAGGGCGAACGGCTCGCCGAGGTCACCGGCGTGGAGCTCGCGCACGTTGTGGCGCTCGCGGCTGTCGACGCGGGGATCGGCGCGCAGCCGCTCGTGCAGCTGGTCGTGGCCCACGTCCACCGCCACCACCTCGGCCGCACCCCGCTGGAGCAGGCAGTCGGTGAAGCCGCCGGTGGAGGCGCCCACGTCCAGCGCCCGCACGCCCGTCGGGTCGATCCCGAAGCGGTCGAGCGCGCCGTCGAGCTTGTCCCCGCCGCGGGATACGAACCGGGGGCGTTCGAGCAGCAGCACGGCCTCGTGCGGCGCCACCAGGCGGGCGGCTTTCAGGGCCGGGGCACCGTCCACGGTGACGAGGCCGGCATCCACCGCCTCGCGCGCGGTGGCCCGGCTGGGGGCGAGCCCGCGCCGGACCAGCTCGGCGTCGAGCCGGCGGCGGACGGGCGGCGTCGGGAGCTCCCGGGCCTAGCCGGCGGACCCGCCCGCCTTCTTGGCGGGAGCCTTCTTGGCCGAGCCGGACGCCTTCTTCGCCGGGGCCTTCTTGGCGGCGCCGGTCGCGCTCTTCGCGGCCGAGGTCTTCTTGGCTGCCGTCTTCCTCGCGGAGCCCGTGGCCTTCTTCGCGGTTCCCGTCGCCTTCCTGGCCGAGCCGGTGGCCTTCTTCGCCGCTCCCGTCGACTTCTTGGCCGCGGACGTCCTGGCGGAGCCGGTAGCTTTCTTCGCCGCAGCCGTCGACTTCTTGGCGGCGCCCGTCGCCTTCTTGGCCGAGCCGGTGGCCTTTTTCGCCGCAGCCGTCGACTTCTTGGCCGTGCCGGTCGCCGCAGCCGTCGACTTCTTGGCCGTGCCGGTTGCCGTCGCCGGGCGTGCCGGGGCGCTGGGTGACGCGGCCTGGCCGGGCCAGCGCTCGGGCAGCATCTGGTGGAAGACGGCCGCCGCGGTGTCCGCGAACCGCTGCACGGCCCGCTCGATGTCGTCTCGGGTGGCGAGGTTCAGGTTGGCGACCTGCTGGTCGATCTCGGAGCGGATCGCCTCGATCCAGCGCTCGCTGTTGCGCCGGCTGCGCTCCACCAGCTCGTCGATGGTGGCCTGGGCCTGCTCGGCCTGCACCTCCCCCTGCTTCACGAGATCCCGGATGAGGGCCTCCGCTCGAGCCTGGGTCATGGCAGAAAATGTCATGCCGGCATCGAGCAAACGCCGCAGTAGGTCGTCCTCGGCCATGGATGCGGAGGTTACGACCGAGGTCACGAGCTGGCAACGCGCCATGGCTCGGAGTGGCTACGTTCGTGGGCGATGCTGCCGTTGCGGGACGACAATCCCACCCAGCACCGCCCGGTGGTCACTCTCGTCATCATCGGCCTGTGTGTGGTCGCGTACTTCTTCTGGCAGCCGAGCCCGTTCGAGGAGACGCCCGGCGACACCATCTTCACGGCGGAGCACGCGGCCATCCCATGCGAGGTGATCGAGGGCCGGCCCCTGTCGATCGACGAGGCGAACGCCACGTTCATCCAAGGCGACACCGAAGCCTGTGGCCTCGGCCGGCCCCGGCCCGCGGCGTTCCCCGGCAAGCTGGTCTACCCGTCCATCCTGGTCTCGATCTTCCTGCACGGAAGCCTCTGGCACCTGGGCGGCAACATGCTGTTCCTGTGGGTTTTCGGCAACAACGTCGAGGACCGGATGGGGAAGGTGCTGTTCGCGCTCTTCTACCTGACCGGCGGGATCATCGCCTCGTTGGGCCACATAGCGGTCAATGCCGGCTCCACCGTGCCCGTGGTCGGGGCGTCCGGGGCCATCGCCGCGGTCATGGGCGCGTACCTCGTGTGGTTCCCGCGGGTGCGGGTCTACACGCTGGTGTTCATCATCATCCTGCCGCTGCGGGCCATGTGGGTGCTCGTGTACTGGTTCGTGATCCAGTTCTTCACCGACCCCAACGAGGGGGTGGCGTGGATGGCGCACGTCACCGGCTTCGTGTTCGGCATCCTCGTCGCCTTGGCGGTCTCCGCCCTCACCGGCGGCCCCCGGTCCCGGCCGAGCCCGCAGCGCTACTACTACTGAGGGACCAGCTCGGCCAGGCTGGCGGCCACCACGTCGGGGGCGGGCTCGACCGGGAGGTCGGCCTCGTGGGTGACACCGGTGAGGACGAGCGCGAAGCGATAGCCGAGCTGTCCCGCCAGCGCCCCGTCGGTCGACGGCCGGTCGCCCACCACCGTGCCTTGGGGCCCGCCGACGGAGCGCACGAGGTCGGCCATGGGCGCATGCGGCTTGCCCGCCACGACCGGCTCGACGCCGGTGGCGTAGGCGACGGCGGCCACCAGCGCGCCCCCGCCGGGGATCGGCCCGTCGGGGGTGGGGTAGGTGGCGTCGTCGTTGGTGGCGATCAGCCGGGCGCCGCGGTCCACCGCCCGGGCCGCGATGCGCAGCCGCTCATAGTCGAAGTCGCGGTGGAATCCAACCGCCACCGCTTCGGCGTCGCCGTCACGCACCGGCACCGCGCCCCGGGCCTCCATGGCCTCGGCGATCCCGGGACCGCCGCAGATCAGCACCCGCTCCCCCGCCGACACCAGCCGGGCCGCGGCCATGGACGACGTGAGCACGTCGCCCTCGGCCGGGATCCCGAACGCGGCCAGCTTGGCCACGTACTCCTCCCGCCGGGGCGCCGAGTTGTTGGTGCAGAACACCACCCGCTCGCCCGCGGTCCGCAGCCGGGCGATGGCGTCCGCCGCGCCGGGGATGGGGTCGGAGGCCAGCCACACGACGCCGTCGAGGTCGAGCACCCAGGTCACGGCGGTGCATGGTGCCACCTGGCCGGCGCATGTCGGCAACTCCGGGGTGGTCTGCCAGGATGGGCGCGTGGCTCGCTTCCAGCCGTTCCCTGCCATCCGCTACGACCGCTCCCGGGTCGACCTCGCCTCGGTGATCGCCCCGCCCTACGACGTCATCGACGACACCCTGCGGGCCGAGCTCGCGGCCCGCGACCCCCACAACGCGGTGCGCATCGACCTGCCCGTCGACGAGGACGGCCGCGACCGCTACGACGTGGCCCGCGCCCTGCTGGCCGCCTGGCGAGCCGACGGCACGCTGGTGGACGACGACCGCCCCACCTTCACCGTCTACCGCCTGGCCTACCGGGACGACGCGGGCGTGCCCCGCCACACCACGGGCGTGATCGGTGCGCTGGAGCTGAGCCCACCAGGCACCGACATCCTCCCCCACGAGCACACCACGCCCAAGGCCCGCTCCGACCGCCTCGACCTGCTGCGGGCCTCCCGGGCCAACCTGTCGGCCATCTGGGCCCTGTCCCTGGCCAAGGGGCTGACCGACCTGCTGCCCACCGACGCCGAGCCCACCGCCGCCGTCGACGACGGCGAGGGCACCGTGCACAGCGTGTGGGTCCTCGACGACCCCGAGCGCTGCGCCGCCATCGCCGAAGCGGTGGCCGCCCAGCCGGTCGTCATCGCCGACGGGCACCACCGCTACGAGACCTCGCTCGCCTACCGGCGCGAGCGCGAGGCGGCCGGCGGCGACGCCGGACCGGCCGCGGCCACGCTCGCCTACCTGGTCGAGCTGGTGGAGGACGAGCTGACCGTGCGCGCCATCCATCGCCTGGTGTCGGGCCTGCCCGAGGGCCTGGACCTCGTCGATGCCCTCGCCCCCTGGTTCGAGCCCATCGGCCCGCCGCCGCCCGACGTCGCCGTCACCACGGCCATGGACCAGGCGGGCGCGTTGTGCGTGATCGGGCCCGCGGGCGCCGCCCTGCTGCGGCCCCGCAGCGAGGCGCTCGCCGACGCCCGCGACCTCGACTCGGCCCGGCTCGACGTGGCCCTGGCCGCCTTGCCCCCGCACGAGCTGCGCTTCCAGCACGGCGTCGACCACGTGCGGGCCGCGGTCGAGGCGGGCGACGCGCAGTTCGGCGTGCTGCTGCGCCCGGCCACGGTGGCCCAGATCGAGGCGACCGCCCACGGGGGTGAGCGCATGCCCCCGAAGACCACGTTCTTCCACCCGAAGTTGAAGACGGGGCTGGTGTTCCGGGACCTAGGGTGACCGCCGTGGACACCGCTGCCGCCCTCGAGTTCCTCCGCGCCAACCACCGGGCCGTCATGGCCACGACCAAGTCCGACGGGTCGACCCAGATGTCGCCCATCACCGTCGGCGTCGACCACGAGGACCGGGTCGTGGTGTCGACCCGCGAGACCGCCTACAAGGTGCGCCACCTGCGCGCCCTGCCCTATGCCGCCATCTGCGCCTTCACCGACGGGTTCTACGGCCAGTGGATCCAGGTCGAGGGCCCGGTGCAGATCGTGTCGCTGCCCGAGGCCATGGAGCCGCTGGTCGACTACTACCGCAGCATCAGCGGCGAGCATCCCGACTGGGACGACTACCGGGCCACCATGGAGCGCGACCGCCGGGTCATCCTCCGCATGACCGTCGAGCGCGCCGGGCCCGACGTCTCGGGCTGACGCCCGCCGCGCTCACGCCAGGGCGGGCGCCACCTCGGCGGCGAGGAGCCGCAGGTGGTCGAGGTCGCGCAGGTCGAGCACCTGGAGGTAGATCCGCTCGGCTCCGGCGTCCGCGAAGGCGCGCAAGCGGTCCGCCACCTCGGCCGGCGTCCCCGCGGCCGCGTGGGCGCGGAGGTCCGCGGGGTCGCGCCCGATGGCCTCGGCCCGGCGGGCGTACTCGGCCTCGTCCTCGCCGCAGCACACCGTGGCCGCCACCGACCACCTCAGCCCGGCCGGGTCCCGGCCCACGGCCTCGCAGGCCGCCTTCACGGCTCCGACCCGGTCCCGGAACACCTCCGCCTGAGGGGCGAACGGGACGTTGAACTCGTCGGCGTAGCGGGCCGCCAGGCGGGGCGTGCGGGTCTTGCCCCAACCGCCCACGATCACCGGCGGCCGCGGCGTCTGCACCGGCTTGGGCAGCGCGGGCGAGTCGACCAGCCGGTAGTGGGTGCCCTCGAACGAGAACCGCTCGCCCATGGGCGTCTCCCACAGGCCGGTCACGATCGCGAGCTGCTCGGACAGCCGCTCGAACCGCTCGCCGAGGGGCGGGAACGGGATGCCGTAGGCGTCGTGCTCCTGCTCGTACCAGCCCGTCCCCAGGCCCAGCTCGATCCGGCCGCCCGACATGGCGTCGACCTGCGCCACCGCGATGGCCAGCGGGCCGGGGTGACGGAAGGTCGCAGCAGTGACCATCGTCCCCAAGCGGATGCGCTCGGTCTCGCGGGCCAGGGCGCCGAGCGTGACCCACGAGTCGGTGGGCCCGGGCTCGCCGCTCCCGGCCATGGTCAGGTAGTGGTCCGACCGGAAGAACGCGTCGAAGCCGAGGGCCTCGCTCTCGCGGGCCACCGCCAGCTGATCCTCATAGGTGGCACCGAACTGGGGCTCGGTGAAGATGCGCAGCGCGACGGGCATCCGCCGACGCTACCCCTGGGTGGTCAGTTGACGTCCCAGGTGGCGCCCGACCGCAGCAGGGTGGCCAGGTCGCCCGGTCCCCGCTCGGCCTGAGCCGCGGCGATCTGGCTGTTCACGCCCTCGCCGTACTCGGGGCGCATGATGTCCCGGAACACGCCGATGGGGGTGGGCTCGTGCGGGCCCCGCGCCAGCCGGGACAGCATGAACGCCACGCTGGGGTCGTCGCGTGTCTCGTCGTGGACCAGCAGCGCGCCCTCGCCCACATCGGCCACGTCGACCAGGTGGGCGCCCCGCTGCGAGTCGATGACCACGCCCTTGGACAGGTCCGCCCCGAAGCGGATGGGCTCGCCGTGGCGCAGCGGGATGAGCATGTCGTCGCGGTTGACCTTGGCCGTGATCTGCTCGAAGGCGCCGTCGTTGAAGACGTTGCAGTTCTGGTAGATCTCGACCAGGGAGGCGCCGCGGTGCTCGAAGGCCCGGCGGATGACCTCCATCATGTGCTGGCGGTCCATGTCGTGGGTGCGGGCCACGAAGGTGGCCTCGGCCCCGATGGCCACGCTGACCGGGTTGAACGGGTGGTCCAGGCTGCCGAA
>DASRJN010000086.1:0-11766 GCA_035649455.1 Acidimicrobiales bacterium | reverse complement strand
GCGCTACACGCCGCCGGTGCCCCGGGAGGTCAAGACCAGCCCCCGGTGGGTGCCGATCATCATGTTCGGCCTGCTGGGGCTCGGCCTCGTCCTCATCTTCCTCAACTACCTCGAGGTCCTCCCCGGGGGCATGAAGAACCTTTACCTGGGGATCGGGCTGGGCTGCATCTGCGGCGGGATCATCACCGCAACGCAATATCGCTGACCGCGGAGCCTTACACCGCTCGGCGCACTGACCACGTTGAGTGAGTGTGGTACCACAACACGCACGGCGCGCAACCGGCCGTTGTCCGCGGTGTCACCTGGTCGTCGTCCCGAGGTGACCGCCAGGCGTCCGAAGTTACATCGCTGTTACTCTCCCCAGACTTGTCCACAACCTGTGGGCAACCCGCCTGCGGGCGCCACAGAGCAAACGTGGATGGGCCCGGGGTGAGGCGTCAGCCGTCGATGGGAGCCACGAGGTCCATGTCCTCCTGGCAGTGGCGAGGCGGCTCGGGCACCTCGTCGTTGGCGCTGGTCATGCGCACCTCGGTGCCGCAGATCGAGCACCGGTAGGTCAGGCGCACCTTGCGCAGCTCGCCGGGCGGCGGCGGAGGCGGCAGCGGCGTGGCCAGACCCCGCAGCACTGCGAAGCCGACCTTCAACATGAGCCAGCCGGCTACCACCGCGACGGCCACCGCCAGCGGTGAGGCGTCGGTGAGAAGCCACGCCACCAGCCCGGCCGCGGCCATCAGGGCCAGCACCGGCCACGAGATCTTCGGCAACCTCACCCGCTCATCGTAGGGAGCGGCCTCAGTTGTCGGGTAGCTCGCCGGGCGGGTTCTCGGTGGCCACAAACGGGCGGCAAGCCTGGCCGCGGAGGCCGGGGCACGGCGAGGGCACCGGCAGCGGCGGGACCGTGACGCCGTCGAGGACGGACAGGACCAGCGCCGAGGGCATGGCCCGGGTGCGGGCCACCGTCTGGGTCGGGATCTCGTCGCCGTACTCGGGGTTCTCGAACTCCCAGGTCGCGTGGTTCCGGCCCGGGGTGGCGATGGACAGGCGCAGCCGCGACCCGGCCCGCACGGGGTGGGCGAACGACGGCAGGTCGATCCGGGCCTCGACCATCTCGCCGGGCTGCAGGGGCCGGCGGGCGCGCTCGGTGAAGGGGTGGACGATCTCCAGCCCGTCGCTGCGGTCGCGGTCCTCGGCGCGGTGCGCCAGGTCGAGCCAGCCGTTCTGGATCAGCACCTCGGTGCCGTCCGGCCGCACCTCCGACACCGACACCTGCACGTTCACGTCCCCGCCCACGTCCGAGGCGACGTACAGGTCGGCGTAGCCCGGCCCCGCGAACACGGTGTCGGCCGCGAACGGCTGGGTCAGGTACGACAGCTCCTCGCCGGCCCCGAAGCGGGTCCAGTCGGTGTCCCAGGTCTTCGATAGCAACGGGTAATCGCCGGTACCGCCGAACAGCGTGGCCCCGCCCGCCTCGGGGTCGAAGCGGAAGGCGTCGGCCCCGCCCCCGTCCCGTGAGGGCTTCGCCGCCGTCAGGCTCTCGTCGGCGGCGACGTACCAGGTGGCGCGTTGGGCATCGGGCGGCGGCCAGTCGGCGAAGCTCAGCTCGAACGTGCCGCCCGGCTCCCCCACCTCGTTGGCGCCCACCCCGCTCTCGAACACCACCCGCACCGGCGGCTGGAGCTGCGACTCGTAAGCCTCGATGGCCCCTTCCCAGTCGTCGCCGTAGGCGTCGAAGCGGTCGGGCTCCAGGTTGAAGTCGTCCAGCCCCAGCTGGTCGGCCAGGACCCCGGGCAACACCGCCCGCAGCGCCGGGTCGAGGTGCGGCACCCGGCCGGCCACGTACAGCTCCAGGAACTCGTACCAGCGTATCAGGTTGACCGGCCCGAACCCGTCGGGATGGCGGCCGTTCCACAGGCTGACGAACAGGCTGTCGGCGCGCACGAAGTCGTCGACCATGGCGGTGAACTGGGGACCGGTCTGCTCGTCCTGGAAGGCGCCGGTCAGGAACACCGGCGCCTCGATGTCCTGCACGAGCAGGCGCAGGTCCCGCTCGCCGAGCGAGGCGTTGTAGGTGGGCAGGCTGCGCACGAGGTTCTCGAAGTCGGGGTTCTGGCGGCGCAGCTCCAGGTTGGCGGCGCAGGTGTCGTCCCCGTCGTCGATCCGCTCGGTCACCCAGTCGGTGCCCCCGGCCTGGCTCTCGGCGTCGCGCGCCTTGAGCCATTGCTGGGTGAAGCCGGCGTTGAAGATGCCACCCGGCCAGGCCTGCAGCCAGGGATCGGCGATCACGGACTGCGGCGTGATGGCCGCCAGGTGCGGCGGGCGCGTCGCGGCGGTGTAGAGCTGGGTGATGCCGGAGTAGGACAGCCCCACCATGCCGACCTTCTCGCCGGCCACCCAGTCCTGGCGGGCCACGGTCTCGATCACGTCGTAGCCGTCGGCCGCCTGGGCGGGGTTGAAAGTGTCGAACACCCCGCCCGAGCATCCGGTCCCCCGCAGGTTGACCGCCACCGTGGCGTAGCCGAAGGCGCGGGCGAGCCGCGACGCCGGCTCCTCGCTGGCCGGGTCCGACGGCGAGTAGCCCGAGATCTCGACTACCGTCGGATAGGGACCGGGGCCGTACAGGCCCTGGTCGGGGAAGCGGACCATGGCGCTGAGCCGCACGCCGTCGCGCATCTCCAGGTACTGGTAGCCGTCCTCGGCCGTGGTGCCGGGCGCCGGGTTGCCCAGCACGTCGAGGTGGGAGGCCGGCAGCTCCTGCCGTTCGTAGAGCTCGCTGTCGGGCAGGTCGTCGCGGCTCGGGACCGTGATGACATGGGTGGCGAGGCGGGGATCGCCGCTCTCGTCCACCACCAGGTAGCGCCCCGGGGCGACCGTGGAGCCGTTGGGCACGTCCAGCTGGCTGTAGTCGAGGTCGGGGCCCGACGCCACCTGCGCGTACTCACCGGGCACGTAGGCGAAGTGGGCCTGGCCGGCCTCGTCCGCCTCCAGGGTGACGAGCTTGTGCTGGCCGGTGCCGTACAGGGTCAGCGGCTCATCCGGCTCGGCCCCGGTCACCGTGATCTGCTCGACCCCCGCCCGCACGTCCCAGGGCGCGGGCTCGCTGCCGCGCCGCAGGGCGCCGAACCCGCCATCGTCTCCGTCGCCGCCGCGGCCCGGCGTCACGCAGGCGACCGCGGAGACGGCCAGCAGCGCCGCCAGCAGCGGTGCCGCTGCTCGTCTCCGGGCGCGCGATCGCTCGCTCATGTCCCCCCAAGCTCCGGCTGGATCAGCCGAGGCGCTCGATGATGGTGGCGTTGGCCATGCCGCCGCCCTCGCACATGGTCTGCAGGCCGTAGCGGCCGCCCGTGCGCTCCAGCTCGTTCAGCAGCGTCGCGAGCAGCTTGGTCCCCGAGCAGCCCAGCGGGTGGCCGAGGGCGATGGCGCCGCCGTTGACGTTGGTCTTGGCCAGGTCGGCGCCGGTCTCCAGCTGCCAGGCCAGCACGACCGAGGCGAAGGCCTCGTTGACCTCGAACAGGTCGATGTCGTCGATCGACAGGCCCGAGCGCTCCAGCACCTTGTGGGTGGCGGGGATGGGCCCGGTCAGCATGGTGACCGGATCGACCCCGGCCAGGGCGAAGGTGTGGAAGCGGGCCCGGGGCCGCAACCCGAGGGCGCGGGCCTTCTCCTCGCTCATGATCAGGGCGGCGGAGGCGCCGTCGGTGATCTGGCTGGAGTTGCCGGCGGTCACCTTGCCGTCCGGCTTGAAGGCGGGCTTGAGGTTGGCGAGCGTCTCCGGGGTCGTGCCCTCGCGGATGCCCTCGTCCTTGGTGACCAGCTCATCGGTCTCGCTGATGGCGCCGGTCTCCTTGTCCCGGTGGATCGAGCGCACGGCCACGATCTCGTGGTCGAAGCGCCCCTCGGCGGTGGCCTGGGCGGCCCGGCGCTGGCTCTCGGCCCCGAAGGCGTCGAGCTGCTCGCGGGTCAGGCCCCACTTGTCGGCGATGAGCTCGGCGGAGATGCCCTGGGGCACCAGGCCGCCCACGTCGGCGTAGCGCTGGTTGACGCGGGGGCCGAAGGGGAAGCCGTACTTGCCGTCGCCGATGGAGGCGCCCATCGGCACCTGGCTCATGACCTCGACGCCGGCGGCCACCACCACGTCGGCGGCCCCGGCGATCACGGCCTGGGCCGCGAAGTGGGCGGCCTGCTGCGAGGAGCCGCACTGGCGGTCGACGGTGGTGGCGGGGACGGCCTCGGGCCACCCGGCGGCGAGCACCGCGTTGCGGCCCACGTTGACCGACTGGGCGCCGGCCTGCATGACGCAGCCCATGACCACGTCCTCGACGATCCCCGGATCGATCCCGGTGCGCTCGACCAGCGCCGACAGCGTCTCGGCCGCCAGGTCGGCGGGATGCCATCCGGACAGCTTGCCGTTGCGCTTTCCCCCGGCGGTGCGGACGGCATCGACGATCACGGCGGTGGGCATGGCTGCTGCTCCTTGGTCCTCGCCGGCAGACTTGACCGTGCGGTCAAGCCAGTCTGCCGAGCAGGCCCCGTCCGCGCAACTGCGAGCGCGCGGTGGTGGTCAGGCGGCGGGCACGCTGGTCGGGGACGTGGGCGCGGTGCTGCTGGTCGTGGTGGTCGGCGCGGTCAGGGCATCGGGGCACGCCTCCACGAGCGAGATCGAGCTGTACGGCAGTCCGGCCGAGCCGTCCGCCCCCCGGACGTGGACCCTCGCCACCAAGTCGTCGCCGCGGAACACTCCGGCCTGGGGATCTTTGGTGTACTCCGTCGGGATCTGGCCTTGATACCCCTTCACCACCCCGACGGTGTCGGTCTCTTGCCTCCGATCGCCCAGGCCCTGAAGCACCGCGGCGACGATGCTGGTAGTGGCGGGCTCCACCGGGAGGTCGCGCAGTGCCGGCTCCTCGGGCGTGTCGCAAGCCAGCTCCGGCTCGGTGTAGTAGCGCTGGGGATCGACCAGGTCGACGCGCCGGGCCTCGTAGGACCCGCTGATCTCGCAGCCGATCTCCAGCTGGCCGGGCGGGATGGGCTGGACGAACTCCTTGGTGGGCCCGTCGACGGGGATCTCGCCCGAGTCCCAGCGGGTGGACTCCACCCTGACGTATGTGGGGACGCCGAGGGAGTTGAGCACCCGCACGTGGAGTCCGTCGTTCTGGGCCCGCACCGACCCCACCGGTACCACGATGCCCTCCGGCTCACAGCGCACCTCGACCAGCCGGGGCACTTCCACGGGGGCATCGCCGACCACGCCGGCCTCGTCGCGGGTCGCGACGGTGTCCGGGTCCTTCCGAGGGCTCGCGGTGATCAGCGAGAGCCCGGCGGCCAGCACCGCCAGCACCGTCGCCGTGGCGACAGCTCCACGGCGACGGTGCAGCCGGCGGTGCCGGCGAGCGGCGACCCGATCGAGCCCGTGCTCGGGCGGGTCGCCGGCGGAAGATGCGAGACGTTCGAGCCGGGACCGCAGGTCATGGTCTTTGGTCACGCACCCGGCCCCGGCTCCGGCCGGGCGGGTCGAATCAGCGCGGCGCGTGCCTGGCTCACCAGGACGCGTACGGTGGCGGGACGGATGCGCATGATGCGGGCGGCGTCGGCGACGTCGCGGTCGAGGAGCTGGGTCAACACCAGCGCCTCGCGCTGGCGGGGGGTGAGCTGCTGCAGGGCGCGGGCCACGTGGTCGCGGTCGGCGGCCAGTTCGGCGGGCTCTGGGCTGGGGGCCGGCGTCGAGTGGATGACCACGTCGAACGCCCGCCGTGCGGCACGCACCGCCCGGCGGGTGGCGCTGTGGTGGGCATTGAACGCGGTGCGGAAGAGGTAGCCGACCGGATCGTCGAGGCGGCCCACCTTGTCCCAGCGCTCCCACACCTTGCAGAACGCGTGCTGGGCCAGGTCTTCGGCCTGGTCACGGCTGCCAGTGAGCACATAGAGCGCGCGGAAGAGCCGCCGCTCGTTGGCCATGTAGAAGCCTTCGAACGACAGCGCGGGCCGTACACCGACGACGATCGGTGTCGACTGAGTTGAGCGCTCAGAGACCACGGTCACTGCCAACACTGCCCCAAGAACGCCCGGGGCGCACGGGCTGTGTAGGTATTCGCGCGAATTTTCTCATGGCGGTCCCCCCGAGAGGGGACCGCCCGAGATGTTCCCGCCTCCGGTCGGGCGGGCCGTCAGCGTGCGGCCGTCTTGCGGGCCGTCGTCTTGCGGGCCGGAGCCTTGCGAGCCGTCGTGGCCTTCTTCGCCGGAGCCTTCTTCGCCGGAGCCTTCTTGGCGGGCGCCTTCGCCGCCCGGCTGGCCGACGTCTTGGTGGCGGTCGTCTTGCGAGCGGTCGCCGTCTTGGCCGTGGCCGGCGACTTCCGGGCCGTCGTCCTCTTGGCCGTCGAGCGGGCTGCCGTCGTCTTCTTGGCTGCCGTCGTCTTCTTGGCCGCCGCCGTCTTCTTCGCGGGGGCCTTGGCGGCCGGAGCCGGCGGCCACACGCCGCGCTCGAGCTTGGGCGCGAGGCTGGTCTTCACGACCGCGTCCTTGAAGCCCTTGAGCGGGGTGATGCGCGCCTTCTTGGACGCCTTGATACGGACAGGCTGTTGGGTCTGCGGGTTGCGGCCCATGCGTGCCGGGCGGTCGACCTTCACGAACTTGGCGAAGCCCGAGATCGACACCGGCTCACCCTTGGAGACGACCGCAGTGACGACATCGGTGAATCCCTTCAGCACCGAGTCGACTTCCTTGCGTTCGACACCTGTTTGGGTCGATACCGCCTGGACCAGATCGCGACGATTCACAGGCTCCTCCTAGGTCACGGGTACGCGCCCAGTTTCCTCAACACGTACCGCTGACTCGCGGATACTGCGGGTATTGTTACGACTTTTTCTCGGAAATGCATCACTTTGCGCGCGAAAAGTCCTTGAGAAACCTGCGTTTTTGGGTGCAGCCCACGGCGGACGGTGGCCGCCGGCCGGGCCTGGCGCCGCCGCCGCCGGTCCATCCGCTCAGCTATTGCTGCGTTTTCGCGAGCCAGCTCTCGGCCTGGCGCGCCCGCCGGCGCAGCTGCTCGACGGTGGCCTCGTCGATGCGCCGCAACCCCACCAGACGGTTGAGTTGGCCGTTTATCTGCGCGTGACCGAGCCCGGTTGCCCACACCAGGTCCTGCACCAGCCGGGAGTTGCGCTCCCGCAGCTCCGATCGATCGCGCCGCGGGTTGGCGCCGTTGCCGTCCCCATCGGTCGGGGTGCCGGCGGCCGGCGCGCCCGGCAGGGCGGGCAGCGTCAGCTCCAGCGCGGCGTCGTCCTCCTGCCGGTCGAAGCGGTCGAGCACCGCCTCGTCCACGTCGAACACGGACGACTCGGCCGCGCCGGTCACCACCGCCGAAAGGGCCGCGAACATCGACAGCTGCTCACCGCGGTCGTCGGGATGGACCCGCGCGTCGAGGGCGGAGTCGTCGACGGTCTCGCCCCCGTCGCGCTCGGGGCGGCGGAGGCTGTGGCGGCGGGCGTCCGCGATCTGGGTCGCCCACGTGCGCAGGCGCAGGTCGTCGGGGATGAAGAGGTACGCCTTCTGGCGGGGCACGCCCCGGGTCCAGCGCACGAAGCGGCCCACGGCCTGGCGGAAGAACAGCTCGGTCGTCGTGGTGGTGGCGTAGACGCCCACCCTCAGCCGAGGGATGTCCACGCCCTCGGACACCATGCGCACGGCGACGATCCAGGAGTCGGACGAGGCCGAGAAGCGGGCGATGCGGCTCGACGAGCGCGGGTCATCGGACACGGCCACCGTGGCCCTCACGCCACAGCGGTAGCGCAGCAGGTCGGCGATCCCCTGGGCATGGTCCTGGTCCGTGGCCACCACCAGGCCACCCGCATCGGGCTGCTGGCGGCGCAGCATCCCGAGCCGCTCGTTCGCCTGGGCCAGCACCGTGGGCAGCCACTCCCCCTCCACGCTCAGCGCGGTGCGCAGCCGCTGGGCCGCCCGCGCCCGGTCCAGGGGGTCGTCGAAGGCCGCGGCCTGGGCCGCGCCGTCCGGGGCGATCCACTCCATGAAACCGTTGATGCGCGGGAAGTAGACCGGCCGGACGACCCGGCCGTCGGCCAGCGCGTCGGCATAGCCATACTCGAAGTCGGGGACCGCCTCGTCGCCGACGTAGCGGACGAAGGGGATGGCCCGCGTGTCGGACCGGAAGGGCGTGCCCGACAGCGCCAGGCGCTGGGCCGCGGGCTCGAAGGCCCGTCTCACGGCATCGCCCCAGGCCCGGTCGTCGCCCGCATGGTGGATCTCGTCGAGCACCGCGAGCGATCCGGCCACCAGCGGGCGCAGCGCGTCGGGGCTGGACGCCACCTGCTGGTAGGTCGTGACGATGCCGTGGACGTCGGCGGGAAGCCGGCCGCCCGAGGGCGTCCAGCGGGGCTCCAGGTGCAGCCCGAAGCCGGCGGCGGCGTCGGCCCACTGGAGCTTCAGGTGCGAGGTGGGCGCCACCACCACGAGACGGCGACCCCGGTTGGCGGCGAGGTCGTGCACCGCGGCGCACAGGGCGAACGTGGTCTTGCCCGCGCCGGGCGTGGCCACGGCCAGGAAGTCGGGCGCGGCGGTGGCCGCGAGCCGGTCGAGGGCGCGCTTCTGCCACGGGCGGAGACGGACGCTGCGGGACATAAAGGGGGGACGCCGATCTTGTCACGCGCGTAGAAACGTTCCGTGCCCACCCACTCGATCGACCCCGACAACCTGCCCTACGCCCCCGAGGCCCTGGACCGGAAGCCCGACGTCGGCGCCGAGGGCTTCTTCGCCGTGGACATGCGGGCCGGGGTCGTGACCTCGGTCGAGCCGTTTCCCGAGGCCCGTAAGCCGGCCTGGAAGCTCACCGTCGACTTCGGGCCCGTGGTCGGAACCCTGCAGACCAGCGCCCAGGTCACCAACTACACCGCCGACGAGCTGTCGGGGCGGCTGGTGGTCGGCGCGCTCAACCTCGGGCGCAAGCGCATCGCCGGGTTCACCAGCGAGTTCCTGATCCTCGGGGCGCTCGACCCCGACGGCACGGTCCGGCTGCTGGAGCTACCCGACGGCGTGCGCCCCGGAGCTCCCATCGCCTGACCCGCCGCCGGCTCGCACGAGCGCCTCCAGCCAGATGGCGGCCCCGTCCTCTTCGCACGTGGCCGTGACCTCTCGGGCCGCGGCGAGGACCGCGGGGTGGGCGTCGCCCATGGCCACGCTGCGACCGGCCCAGCGCAGCAGGGCGAGGTCGTTCATGTGGTCGCCGAGCCCGGCTACCTCGTCGCGGTGGATGCCGAGACGCTCGCACAGGCGGGCCACGCCGAACGCCTTGTCGACGCCGGGCGGGGCGATGTCGACGAATGGCACCGAGGAGGCCGACGCCACCAGCCCGTCCACCAGGACCGGGCGCAACGCCGCGAGCAGCGCGTCCCGGCGCAGGTCCGGGTGAGCCACCATCAGCTTGGAGACCCCGTCGGGGTAGGGCGGGCCGAAGCGGTCCGCCACCTCGCCCCGCCCGCCCGTCCGGGACGGAGCGATGACGAGGAAGCCCGCCTCGCACCCGAAGCCGCGGGCCGATTCCCAGGCGAAGCACACCTCGGGGAAGCCGGCGCGGATGGCGTCGACCGCGGCGGGCACGGTCGAGGCGTCCATGTCGTGCCGCTCGACAACCGCGCCGGCGTCGCGGTCGTAGAGCACGGCCCCGTTGGAGCACACCAGCCAGCGCACCGTGCCGGCGGCTCCGAGCCGATCGCGCGCGTCGACGTGGCTGCGTCCGGTGGCGGCCACCAGGATGATCCCCGCGGCGTGCGCCTGCCTGATGGCCGCCGCAGTGCGGGGCGACAGCTCGGCGCCCGGTCCCAGCAGGGTGCCGTCCAGGTCGGTGGCCACGAGCCGCACGCCAGGCATCGCCAGATGGTCGGCGCTCCGTTCGTGGTGGTGCAAACCTCTTTGGTGATGGGCGTCGGGGGGTCCGGGCCATGCTGAGGGCGTGGAGGAGACCTGGTCCGACATCGCTGGTTGGTACGACGACTTGATCCGGGCCGGTAGCGGCCCGCACGAGACTGCGGTTGGTTGCCTGCTCGGACTGCTGCCGCCCTCCCTGGCGGGGCAGGCGGTCGTCGATGTCGGATGTGGTCAGGGGTTGGCCACGCGGGCTGTGGCTGAGGTCGGCGCGGACCGGGTGGTGGGCGTCGATTCGTCGCCCGAGATGGTCGCCCTCGCTCGGGGGCACGCCGCGCCGGCGTCCGTCGAGTACGTCGTGGACGACGCCCAGAGCCTGGCGTCGCTGGAGTCGGGCAGCTTCGACGGGGCCACCTGCCAGCTGGCGCTGATGGACATCCCCGACCTGGACGCCACGCTCGGGGCGCTGCGCCGGGTGCTGCGACCCGATGGCTGGTTCGTGTTCGTGATCGGGCATCCCTGCTTCCTGGTGCCCGAGGCCCGCCCCACCAGCGAGGGCGACGGCACGCCGGCGCTGGTGGTGCGGGGCTACTTCGACGAGCGGTTCTGGCGCTCCCCCAACCCCCAGGCGTCCGCCGGGCCGGCAATCACCACCGCACGCTGGCGACCTACCTGAACGCGCTGGTCCGAGCGGGCCTGGCCGTCGAGGAGGTGGCCGAGCCGGTCGCGACGGACCGGCTCGGCTCCGAACGTCCGCTGTACCGGGAGGTGCCGATGTTCTTCGCCGCCCGCACCCGACGCCGGCCGTAGCCCGCCCCGTGACCAGGCCTGAGCAGTCCCACCAGTCAGGTCGAGCAGGGCGAGAACTGGGATCAGACCGTATTTGGACTCACACCAGAATCCGGGATAGGTTCCGGATCGTGCCCCGGGAGACATCGGTCGACCACGATGCACTGCTGCGCCAGCACGGCCTGCAGGTGACGGCCCAGCGGCTGGGCGTCCTGCGGGCGGTCTCCTCCCGGCCGCACAGTACTGCGGACGACATCTACACCGTCGTCCGCGCCGACATCGGCGCCATCTCCCGGCAGGCGGTGTACGACGCCCTCGCGGTCCTGGGCCACAAGGGCCTCTTGCGGCGCATCCAGCCCGCCGGCTCGCCGGCCCGCTACGAGGACCGGGTCGGTGACAATCACCACCACCTCATCTGCCGCAGCTGCGGCCGGATGGTCGACGTCGACTGTGCCGTCGGCGACACTCCGTGTCTGACGCCTGCGGACGACTCGGGCTACGAGGTCGACGAAGCCGAGGTCGTGTACTGGGGCCGGTGCCCCGAGTGTGTCCAGCAATGAGCCATCGGAATCAATGAGCGAGCGAGGAGAACGATGCCATGTCTGACAGTGGCAGCGAGAGCGAGAACCCAGTACTCCCCTATCCGACCGGGACTCCGCTGAGGTCGAACCGGGATTGGTGGCCGAGTCAGCTGAACCTGCAGGTTCTCCACCAGCACTCGTCCCTGTCCAACCCGATGGACGCGGACTTCGACTACGCGGCCGAGTTCAAGACCCTCGATCTCGCGGCTGTGAAGGCCGACATCATCGAGGCGATGACCACCTCGCAGCCCTGGTGGCCGGCGGACTACGGCCACTACGGGCCGCTCTTCATCCGGATGACGTGGCACGCGGCCGGCACCTACCGCATCGCCGACGGCCGGGGTGGCGGCGGCACGGGCGCCCAGCGCTTCGCGCCCCTCAACAGCTGGCCGGACAACGGCAACCTGGACAAGGCCCGCCGGGTGCTCTGGCCGGTGAAGCAGAAGTACGGCCGCAAGATCTCCTGGGCCGACCTGCTGATCTACGCGGGCAACGTCGCCCTGGAGTCGATGGGCTTCAAGACCTTCGG
>DASRJN010000085.1:0-12415 GCA_035649455.1 Acidimicrobiales bacterium | reverse complement strand
CTTCACCTTGTCGCCGGCCTTGTCGACCTTGTCCTTGACGGAGCCGCTGGCCTTGTCGACCTTGCCTTCGTCTTTCAGGTCGTCATTGTCGGTCAGGTCACCGACGGCTTCCTTGGCGCGGCCCTTGAGCTCGTCGAACTTTCCTTCACTCATCGCTTTCTCCTCAGGTTTCGTGTCGGATGTTGGCTGGCTATCGCCAGGCGTCACGGCGAGCGTCGCCCGGCCGCGCTGCGCGGCTACCCGCGACGCGCGCTCGGTAGACCGTCTACGTCAGGCGCCCGTGGCAGTGCTCCGCGCTGAGCGCGGACAACGATTGGACGCCCGTCGTCCAGCTGCTCGACGGGCTCTCACCGGGTAACCGGGACGAGCGCAGGGGCGGCGGGGGCCGCGGCCAGCGTGACGAGTCGTCGGGCTGTGGGCCAACGGACGTTGGTGGCCCACCCGGCCTTCTCGAAGAGGCGGATGACCCCTGCCGAGGAGTCGATCTGCCCTCGCCCGACCCCGTGCCGGGCGCAGGCCGGGTAGGCGTGGTGCAGGTTGTGCCACGACTCGCCGAAGGAGAGGAGAGCGAGCAACCGCACGTTGCGGCTCTGGTCGTCGGTGGCGAAGGGTCGGGCTCCGACCATGTGGCAGATGGAGTTCACGCTCCAGGTCACGTGGTGGAGCAGTGCCATCCTGATGATCCCGGCCCACACGAAGGCGGTCAGGCCGCCGATGAGCGAGCCGGACCAAAGCCAGCCGACGCCGAACGGCAGCGCCAGGGAGGCGACGGCCCAGAGCGGGAAGAGCGTGCTGACCGCGGCGAGGTCGCGGTCACGCAGGACGTCGGCGGCGTAGCGCTCGGGCGCCGTGCTGTCGGTGCTGAACATCCAGCCCATGTGGGCGTGCAGGAACCCGCGGACCGGACCGAGGGCGCCACGGGGCGAGGTGTGAGGCGAGTGCGGGTCGCCGGAGCGGTCGCTGTGGACGTGGTGGCGCCGGTGGTTGGCCACCCAGCTGACCACCGAGCCCTCGATCGCCATCGAGCCGGCGATCGCGAGCGCGATCTTCAGCGGCCGCTTGGGTTTGAACCCGCGATGCGTGAAAAGGCGATGGAAGCCGACGGTCACGCCGTGTCCGGTGATTGCGTAGAGGATCGCGGCGAGGACGACGTCGCGAAGATGGATGGCATGGCCCCACAGGAGAGGGACGGAGACCGCGATGGCGGCGATGGGCGACACGATGAGCAGCGCTGTGATGACGCGGCCCACAACGGCGGCGCTGAGGCGCGGCGATGATGGATGACGGTCGGGCACGCGGCGGGTTGCACTTGGTACTTGCTCGGACGGGTGGAGGTGGGCTTCGGAGAATCCGACCTGCCCGACCACGCCCGCCTCCTCGGGCGGCGTGGTTGACGTGCTCCGCCGCCCGCGGCCAGGACCCGGATACCGGGCCCCGACCGCGCCGCGACGTGAGGGCTTCTCCCGATGCGTCGGGGTTGTCCCTGCTGGGAACTCAGTCCTCATGCGTGTAGGGCTCACGGGTCCCGAGCTTGGCGAGGCCCCGGCTCACGATGTAGGCAGCCGCGACCCACGAGGCGTACCGCCAGCCATCCGAGGCGTCGAGATCTGTATCGCCGACGTAGACGGCGACCAGGAGTGCGACGATCGCGGCGATCGTCAGCAGAAACTCCGTTGTCTTGAACCCCGCCTTCGTTTCCGTGAAGGTGCTGTGCTCCGTGTACCGGTCGGTTCGTCGGCCCGCTACGCCGGTGTCGAGGTCCATCTGATGGGTCGCCATGAACATGTTCTTTCGCTAGTGGTTGTGGCCCCATAGCTGCCCGATTTTGAGGCATCTAAACATCTCTTTGACACGTGCCAAAAGTCACCCGCCGGTCGTGGGCGATGGTGCTTACCTGCTCGAACGGTGGGCAGCGGAGCCATGTTCGAGAGATCGCTCGCAGTTCCCAGAGACGTCCTTCCCCGAAGTTCTAGAAACTGCGCGCTGTCCTCGCCAGCTTCGACGACGAGATTCTCCTCTGCGAGTGCGCCAGTGGGGTTGCCACCTGTGACGGCCCTTCCGCCGAGGCGGAAGCGCTCTAACGCAAGCACCTTCTCGGCCACCGTGAGCGGTAGACGGGCGGTCCACGGCCCGAGGGCGAGGGCGTCGCGGGGGATCCGGTTCGGGCGCAGGCTCATCCTCGGTCCTCGATGTTCCGGCGAGCGCATCGGCCGCTCGATGGGCCTCCACGGCCTCGCGCTCGATCTCGTCTGCCCGGCAGCGACTGGCCGCCTCCGCCCGCCTCGATGGACTCTTCCTGGCGATCCAGCGCGGCCTGTTCCGCGGCGTCGTGCCTCGTCCTGCTGGCCGCGAAGTGCCTCTACCGCGACGAGCTACCGCTACCGGGTGATGCAGTAGTGCCCTCTGTGGGGGTTTGCCACTGAACGTCGTGATTGGTGCGCATGGGCGACCAATTGGCGGGTAGGAACTCGCACGTCCCGACCAGCGGAGCAGGAGGTCGCCGCATGGCGAACCAGATGACGACACAGGATTCCGGCGCCGCCGAGCGCGCCAGCCAGGTGGCCGGCGTGGCCCGGGATGAGGCTCGCGACGTCGCCGGCGATGTCCGGGAGGAGGCGCAGGCCGTCGCCTCGGAGGCGGCCACGCAGGTCCACAACGTGGTGGACAGCACCCGTTCGGCGCTCCGCTCCCAGGCCCGCCAGGGCACGGAGAGGGCGTCCGGGGCCCTCGGTGACCTGGGATCGCAGTTGCGGGCCCTGGCCGAGGGCGACCGCGAGGGCGCCGGCGAGGTCGGCCGCTACGCGAACGAGGCGGGTGCCCGCCTGCGCTCCATGGCCGACCGGCTCAGCAGCAAGGGCTTCGACGGGGTCGTCGACGACGTCCAGGCGTTCGCGCGGCGGAGGCCCGGCGCGTTCCTCGTCATCGCGGCCGCCACCGGCTTTGTCGCCGGGCGGCTGTTCCGCGGTGCCCAGGCGGCATCGTCGTCCGAGGCGTCATCATCCGAGACACCATCGCCCGGAGCGCCGGAGATCGGTGCCGGCCAGCGTGAGGACGTGCAGGTGGCCGGTGGCACCTCCCCGACGCCACCAGCGCCGCCCACTCCGCCGATAACCACCGGCGCCGCGAGGCCCACTAGGGCGGGTCCCGCCACCGCGTCCGAGGCGCCGACCGCCGAGTCCGAGGGGCTCCGGTGAGTGCAGGTGCGGGGGACCGGGGCGTGGGTCCACCCTACGAGCAGCCCGGCACGGACCAGTCGCTCGGCGAGCTGTTCGGCACCCTGACGTCCGACCTCAGCGAGCTGGTCCGCTCCGAGATGGAGCTGGCCCGCGTCGAGATCCGCGAGGAGGCGGCCAAGGCCGGACGGGCGGCGGGCCTCCTCGGTGCGGGCGGCCTGATCGCCTATCTCGGGCTTGGCCTGCTGGCCATGGCGGCCGCCTGGGGGCTGGCCGAGGTGGTCGACGCCGGTTGGGCCTTCCTGATCGTGGGCCTGGTGATCGCCGCGATCGGGGTCGTGGTCCTGATGAAGGGCCGGGACCGGCTGCGCGAGGTGCGGCCGGTGCCCGAGGAGACCGTGGAGACGTTGAAGGAGGATGCCCGATGGGCAAGAGCGCAAGTGAAGTGAGAGCCGAGATCGAGGACACCCGGCAGGACATGTCCGAGACCATCGACGCCATCGCCGACCGCACGAGTCCCCGGCGCATCATCGACCGGCGGCGCCGGCGCATGGCCGACGGCTGGCGGTCCGTGCGGGACCGGGTCATGGGCCGCGCCCAGGCCGCGGGCGACCACGCCCGGAGCCTGTCGGACTCGGGCCGGGAGACCGCCGACTCGGTGGTCGACACCGCTCGGGGCGTGCCCGGCGCGGTGACCGAGCAGACCCAGGGCAATCCCATCGCGGCCGGCCTGATGGCCTTCGGGGCCGGTCTGCTGATCGCCTCGCTGGCGCCTCCCAGCGAGCCGGAGCAGCAGCTGGCCGGCACCCTGAGAGAGCAGTCACAGCCGCTGCAGGACGAGCTCAAGCAGGCCGGCCAGCAGGTCGTCGAGGACGTGAAGTCCACGGCCCGGGACGGCGCCGGGCAGGTCAAGCAGCGGGCCGCCGATGCCGCCGGCACCGTGCAGGAAGACGTCCGGTCCTCGACCGAGGAGCTGCAGAACCAGGCCCGAAGCTGAACCCGGCGCCACCCCTTGACCCCGATCCGGAGGATCCATGGCCGTCAACCCCCTCGACCAGAAGGGCATCGCCGTGCCCGACCAGTTCCGCAACTGGTCGGAGCTGAACCCGACGCCCTATGACAAGCACACGGTCGATCCCTACACCCGCACCCGGGTGATCCTGATGAACGGTGTCGAGGTCGAATCGATCCTCTTCTCGCACCAGTTCGCCCGCCACACCGATCACCCCGAACTCAAGCGCGCCCTGGCCGAGGGCCGGCGGGCCGACGCGCAGCAGCAGCGGGCGGTCAACGGGCTCAACCCCGGCGAGCAGACGCCGCTCGAGACCACCATCGGCTACGAGCAGGTGGCCGTGGACCTGACGGCCTGGCTGGCACGGCACGAGCCCGACCCCTACCTGCGCCAGGCGCTCGACTTCGCGCTGCTGGAGGACTTCGACCACCTGTACCGGTACGCCAACCTGTACGAGCTGCTGCACGGTGGCCACGCCGACGAGATCACCCAGCACCTGACCGAGATCACCCCGGGACGGCCCACCTTTGCCGAGCACCGGCATCCCGGTGACGACGTCCGCCGCCATTTCGAGACCCATGCCGTCGACCCGTTGTCGCGCCTGCACGTGATGACGATAACGGCGGCCGAGCAGCAGACGATGAACTTCTACATGAACCACGGCGCCGACTGGATCGAGCCCATCGCCCGGGGCCTCTACGCCGAGATCTCGCTGGTGGAGGAGCAGCACGTCACCCACTACGAGTCGCTGCTCGACCCGCTGGACAGCTGGATCGCCCAGTGGGTGTTCCACGAGTACAACGAGGTCTACCTGTACTGGTCCATGCTCCAGCAGGAGAGCGACCGCCGCATCAAGGCGATGTGGGAGCTCCACTGCGACATGGAGATCGGCCAGCTCCAGGTGGCGTGTGACTTCATGCGCCGACTGGAGGGCCGGGATCCGGCCGACCTCCTGCCCCCGGCTCTGCCCGAGGTCCCCGTCAGCTTCGAGCCCAACAAGGCCTACGTCCGCGACGTGCTCGCCACCCAGGTCGACTTGCAGGCCGACGGCCTCGACTTCGTGCCGGTCGGCGAGCTGCCGCCCGACCATCGCTACTTCACCTACCAGAAGACCGTGAACGCCCGCGGCAACCCGTCCGAACAGGTCATCGACGAGAACAGGGCCCGCTCCGGCCGCGACTACCGCGACGAGACCGAGGGCGACCACCCGATCACCGACCTACGCCCCGTGCACGCGAACTGACCAGGAGCACTGATGCCCACCCTCATCCCCACCGCCGCCACCGGCGCCCGCTCGGTGCCGGAGACGATGACGGTCGTCGACCCGGCCCGCACCCTGCCGCCCGACGAGCAGCAGGGTTTCCTGGCCGGGACCGAGCTGAACGGGCCCTTCGTCGCCGACCTGCTCAGCGACATGCTGGCTCACGAGCGCTGCGGCGCCCAGCTCTACCGGTCCGTCGCCCAGCGCACGAACAACCCCGTGCTGGAGGAGCGCTACAAGCACTTCGGCGAGGAGACCGTCGAGCATGTCGCCGCACTGGAGCGACTCATCACCGAGCTCGGTGGCGATCCCGCCTACGTGAGCCCCGCCGCCCGAGCCACCGAGAAGGCCGGCACCGCCCTGCTGGAGTCGACGTTCCTGCTGGCCGGCTCGGTCGACCTGATGACGCTCGAGCTGGTGATGCTCGACGCCGTGCTGCTGGCCGAGGCCAAGGACCACGCCAACTGGTCGTGTCTCGCCGCCATGGTCGAAGACCTCCCCGGAGGCCAGGTACGCGACGCCCTGGACGCCACCGTCGACGAGATCGAGGTGCAGGAGGACGAGCACCTCCGGTGGGCCCAGGACACCCGGTGCCGCCTGATCTCCCTCCAGGCCACCAGCGGACCCGCCGCGTCGCTGTCGATGAAGGTCGAGGACGTCCTCGCCCGCATCAAGAGCCTGCTCACCTGACAGCCGCCTGGCCGCGGTGTACCCCCAGCTTGCCCGCTTAGCGGCGCTTCACCAGGGAAGTCCGCCAGTGAGCCCCACTCCCCCGCCGGTGGAGGAGCGCTTCGCCGAACTGCGCAGGACGGGGGATCTCGAGCTGCGCTCCGCCATCATCCGCGACTACAGCTGGCTGGCCGAGCACTGCGCCGGACGGTTCCGCCGCAGAGGCGAGCCGCACGACGACCTCGTCCAGGTCGCTTACGTCGGGCTGGTCAAGGCGGTCGACCGCTACGACCCGGCCCGGCAGGCGATCTTCACGTCCTTTGCCATCCCCACCATCCTCGGCGAGCTGCGCCGCCACTTCCGAGACGCGACCTGGCCTGTGCACGTGCCCCGGCGAGGCAAGGAGCTGTACGGGATCGTCGCCACCGTGGTCGACGAGCTCACCGCCACCCTGGGCCGCTCGCCGACGATCCAGGAGGTGGCCGATTGGGTCGGCCTCGACCTGGTCGAGACGCTCCAGGCCTTCGAGATCCGCACCGCCTACCGGGGCGTGCCTCTGGAGCCGGAGGAACGGGCCGAGCCCGCCGACGCCGACCGGGGCGCCGCGCTCGGGACCGAGGAGACCGGCTTCGACCTGGTCGAGGGCAACTCGCTAGTCGCCTCCCTGATCCAGGCCCTGCCGACCGAGCTCGACCGCCGGGTCGTAGAACTGCGGTTCGTGGAGGGACGCTCCCAGGCCGACATCGCCCGGTGCGTGGGCGTCAGCCAGGTCCAGGTGTCCCGCCTGCTGCGGGCCAACATCCAGCGCATGCGCCGTCGGCTGGCCCCGTGATCAGGGCCAGGACGTCTCGCCGGGCGGGGTGACGACCAGCTCGCGGACCTCGCAGCCCGGCGGGCGGGTCAACGCGAACGCGACGGCGTCGGCGACCGCCGTCGGGTCGCACAGCCCGAGGTCGGCCGGTGGCTTGTAGCGGTCCTCCCGCTCATCGAAGAAGGCCGTCGCCATGCCCCCCGGCGTGAGCATCGTCACGCCGACCTCGCCCCGGAGCTCGGCCGTGAGGGCGCGGGTGAAGCCGACCACGCCGAACTTGCTGGCGCAGTAGGCGGTGGCGTCGGCCACGGCCCGGTGCCCGAGCGTGGACGCCACGGTCACGATGCGGCCGCCCGCGGCCCGCAGGAACGGCAGCGCGGCCCGCACCACCGCCGCGGTGCCGAGGAGGTTCACCGCCACCGTCCGCTCCCACATCTGGGCGTCGACGGCGTCGAGGCGCCCGGGCACGTCGACGCCGGCGCAGGTGACGACCGCCCACAGGCCCCCGCTCGCCTTGGCCGCGGCGGTCACGGCCTCCTCCGCCGCCCGCCCGTCGGCCAGGTCGACCTCGATCGCGGGCAGGTGGGTCGGCGACGGCCGCCGGTCGAGGACGGTGACGGCGGCTCCCAGACCGGCGAGCCGGCCGGCAACGGCGGCCCCCAGGCCGGAAGCTCCCCCGGTGACGATCACCGGCAGGTCGGACAGGCCGGTGGAGGGGGACGGCGAAAGCACGGGATCGATGCTCATGGCGGGCGCCTACCCCACTGACCCGCCCGCCGATACCGTGCCGGGCGAGACGAGCCCCACCGGCCCGCACAGCGAGCGGAGGAGCCGGTCCCAGTCGGCCACGAAGCGCCCGATCGCGAACCGCTCGAGTGCGGTCCTCCGCCCGGCTTCGCCGACCCGGCGAGCGAGCACCGGATCGGCCAGGAGGGCTCTCATCGACCCGATCAGCCGCTCGACGGCGGTATCGGCGAAGCCGTTCACGCCGTCGACCACGACCGTCGCCAGCTCGGTGGTGGCCAGCGCCACCACCGGGAGCCCGACCGTCATCGCCTCGCACAACGACAGCCCCAGGCTCGTGTAGCGCACCGGGTGGAAGTAGAAACGGTACGGCGCCATGGTGGCCGGCAAGTCCGGGGGCGGCACCTCACCCAGGCCGCCCAGCGCCTCGGAGTCCATGCCCACCAGGTCGAGGGGCACGGCGGCGCGGGCCCGGACGAAGACGTCGGTGCCCAGCCGGCGCCCCCGGCGCGCCAGGCCGTTGACTACCACCAGCCCCCGCTCGCGTGTGCCTGAATATCTGGCGCCAGCGGGCACCGCCACCCCGTGCTCGATGACTGTGGTCGGGGTGCGGCCGCAGTCCCACATGAGGTCGTTGAAGGCGGTGACCTGCACGACGAGCGCGTCGGGATCGTCGACGGGGTGGCGGGTGTCGGTGGGGCTCTCCCGGGGCGGGTCGTGCTCGACGACGACCTGGGGCACCGCCCGCTGGGCTGACGACAGGACCTCGTGGCGGTCGGCCAGCCAGTGCCGGGCCGCCTGATAGACGACGACGTCGACCCGTTCGTCCGCCAGTCGCTCGACCGGCACCTCCCGCACCGAGTCGGGCCAGGGGAACGCGCCCGCTCGGCCGGCGTAGCCGTGGGGTCGCCCGGGCCGCACGGGCAGGACGATCTCGTGGGGCAGGTGGGACAGGTACCACAGGTAGTTGCCGTGGACGTGCCAGGTCAGGATGCGCAGCGGCCTCACGGGGCCACCGCCGTCCCCACCAGCTGGCCCGCGGCAGCGTCCAGCACGGCCTCGACCGGAGGCCACCGTTCCCGGGTGCCGGGGGTGACCGCCCGGTGCCGGGTCCGGTCGAGCGGCGCCCACCGCTGCGGATCGCCCTCGGCCGGGAAGACGACGACGCTCGGCGCCCCGACGCCGGCGGCCACGTGGGCCGCGCCGGTGTCGTTGCTGACCACCAGGCGGGCGCCAGCGAACACGGCGGCCAGCACCCCTATGCCGGTGCGGCCGCACAGGTCGAGGCACCGTCCCGGCAGGGCGGCCGCCACCTCGGCGACCATGCCGGCCTCGGGCGCGGTCCCCGTGAGCACCACCCGGTGCCCGGCGGCCGCCAAGCGGGCACCGACGGCCGCGAAGCGGGCGGCGGGCCACCGGTTGGCGGGTCGGGAGGCGCCGGGGTGGAGGCAGGCGTAGGGCGCGGGGACCCCAGTCGGCCCGGCCGCCACGAGGGCGGCGGCCCGGGCCCGCTCGGACGGGGTGGTCGGCAGCTCGACCCGGTCGCCCTGGTCGGGGCAACCGGCCGCCCGGGTGACGGCCAGCAGCCGGTGGACCTCCGGGCCCTCGCCCGGGTAGAGGATCGTCCGGCCCGGCGGGACCCAGTGGCCGGGCAGGTGAGCCGTCACCTGGTTGCGCGCCGCCAGCATCGTGGTGAGCGGGTTGGTGGTCCCGCCGCTGCCGTGGAGTTGCACCGCGAGGTCGAACCGGCGCCGCCGGGCACGGGCGTAGAAGCGGCGGGCGGCACCCGCGTCGGCCCTGCACTCGGGCAGGCCGGGGACGCCGGTGACCTCCAGGAGGTCGTCGACCAGGCCCGGGTAGCGGGGGACGAACCAGCGGGCGGAGGGCAGCCCGACCAGCGTGATGCGGGCCCCGGGGTGGGCGGCCCGCAGCGCACGCAGGGCGGGGACGGCGCACAGCAGGTCGCCCACGCCGGGCAGCGCCCGGACGGCGGCGAGGCGGCGCACGGCCTGGACGCGGCTCATGCGGGTCCCCGGCCGCGGGTGCGGCGCTCGGCGTGGCGCCAGCGCAGGCCGCCGCGCAACCGGTAGTAGCAGGCGGCCGGCGGGATGGCGCAGCTGGTGACGGCCATGGCCGCCAGCTCTCGCATCGTCCGCGGGCCCGGCGCGGCCCGGCGCCAGGCGAAGCGCCCGGTGCGCACGGCCCAGGCTCCCGCCGCCAGCGCGGCGGCCCGGCGCCGCCCCGCCGCCAGCGCAGCGAGCGCGCCGCCCGCCAGGGCGACGGTGACGGGGTACGACGACCAGGCCCCCGAGGGGGCGCGCACCCGCAGCCGCCAATCCCGCCCGTGCAGCCGCGCCACCAGCATGTCGTCGGCGTTGCCCCGCTGCAGCGGCACGCTGACCCACCACGGCGCCGGCCGCACCGGGTGGCGCATCCGCCGCTGCCCCAGGCGCAGGCGCCAGCCGGCGTCGAGCAGACGCAGGGCCAGGTCGGTGTCCTCGCGGTAGGCCCTGGGGAACCGCTCATCGAAGCCGCCGACATCCTTGAGCGCCGCGCGCCGAACGACCATGTCGGCGGTGATCCAGGTGGCGCCGTCGAGCCCGGCCACGTTGCGCTCCCAGTCGGTCGGGCGCCGCCCGGCCGCCAGTGGGACCTCCACCCGGCCCTGGATGGCGCCAACGGCGGGGCCGGCCTCCGCCACCTCGGCGCACAGCTGCCGGACCCAGCCGATCGCCGGATCGATGTCGTCGTCGACGAAGGCCACCCAGGGTGCGTCACACGCCCGCCAACCGGCGTTGCGGGCGGCGGCGGGCCCCCGGCCACCGGAGCGGACGACCCGCAGGCGGGAGTCGTCGACGCCGAGCGCCAGCGGAGGCCGGGGAGCCGGCCGGTCATCGACCACCACGATGGTGCTGCCGGCCGGCAACGTCCGCGACAGCGGGTGTAACAGCGTCGGCAGCGTCGGGCGCCCCACGGTGGGCACGACCACGTCGACGGCGGCCCGGGGCCCGGTCACGGCCGGGCCCTGCGCATGACGTAGGGGCCGAGCGCCAGCAGGTCGATCGGGCCCGAGCCGAAGCACTCGAGCGCGTGGCGGGGCGTGTCCACCATCGGCCGCCCGGCGGTGTTGAAGCTGGTGTTGACCACCACCGGCACGCCGGTGCGACGCTCGAAGGCCCGCAGCATGGCCGCCACCAGCGGCTCGTCGGCGTCGCTCACCGTCTGGATTCGGGCGGTGCCGTCCACGTGGACGGCGGCCGGTATGCGGTCGACCCAGGCGGGGTCCACCCGGTGGACGAACAGCATGTAGGGGCTGGGCTGGACGCCGTCGAAGATCTCGGCCGCCCGCTCGGCCAGCACCATGGGGGCCACCGGCCGGAACTCCTCCCGGCCCTTGAGCGCGTTCATGCGCCCCAGGTTCTCTGGGCGCCGGGGGTCGCACAGCAGGCTCCGGTGCCCGAGGGCCCGGGGCCCGTACTCGCTGCGTCCCTGGAACCAGCCGACGACCGCCCCCGTCGCCAACGCCTCGGCCACCGTCTCAGCCAGGTCGGCGGGGCGCTCGTAGGGCTGCTCAGCCGCCTTGAGGACGGACTCGATCTCGTCGTCGTCCCAGCCCCGCCCGAGGGCGGCCGTGGTGAACGGCACCCGGGGCTCCCCCCGCCGTGCCGCTACGGCCAGCGCCGCGCCGAGAGCCGTACCGGCGTCGCCCGCCGCCGGCTGGACCCACACGCGGGAGAAGGGCCCCTCGGCGGCCAGGCGCCCGTTGGCCACGCAATTGAGGGCGACACCGCCGGCGAGCGTGATGGTCTCCTCGCCGGTGCGGGCGTGCAGCCACCGGGCGAGGTCGAGCACGACCTCCTCGAGGCGGCGCTGCACGGCGGCGGCCAGGTCGGCGTGCACGTCCTGCCAGCCCTCGTCGGGATGGCGGGCGGGAGCGAGCGCCGCAAGATCGACGGGCTCCACCATGAAGCCGCCGTCCCCGGTCGCCCGGACCCGGTCCCGGAAGGCGGGGCCGAAGCGGGCGGGGTCGCCGTAGCTGGCGAGCGCCATGACCTTGTACTCGTCAGTCGACCGCCGGAACCCCAGGTGGGCCGTGACCTCCTCGTAGAGCAGGCCCAGCGAGTGCGGCAACCGCTGGCCGGCCAGCACCTCCAGCGCACCGGCGCGCCAGCGGCCCCCCAGGTGGGAGGCGACCTCGCCCCGCCCGTCGAGCACCAGCACGGCGGAGGACTCGGCTGGCGCCGCCACACACGCCGACGCCGCGTGAGCCACGTGGTGGGCGACGTACCCGACCCGCTCGGGCCGCAGACCGGGCAAGGCGGTGGCCAGGAAGCGGGGGGCCCGGCTCACGTAGAGGGTGCGCAGCCCCTCCCACCCGTCCGCGGTCACGTCAGGCCCCGGGGCCGGGGCCAGGTCGGGGTCGTAGGAGTAGGCGACGGCGTCGACGTCGGCGGGCGTCAGCCCGGCCTCGGCGAGGCACCAGCGCATCGCCTCGACCGGCAGCTCCCACGCCGAGAAGGCCACCGCGTCCTTGCCGTGCTTGCGCCGGCTGAACCGCTCCTCCTCGGCCGCGGCCACCGGCACGCCGTCGACGACCAGCGCCGCGGCCGGGTCGTGGAAGACGGCGTTGACCCCCAGGATGGCCGCCATCAGGACCGCCCTCCCGCCTGCTCGAAGGCGAGGCACAACAGGTGGACGGCCACCTGGTGGACGTCCTGGACCGTCGGCGTGGCCGGGCAGGGCAC
>DASRJN010000084.1:0-3281 GCA_035649455.1 Acidimicrobiales bacterium | reverse complement strand
GCCAACGACATCGACACCCCGCCCTACGCCGCCCGCTTGGCCGCCATCGAACGCACCGTCCGCGGCTCGACCATCGTCGACGGCGACTGGCTGTGAAGCTGCGTGTGTAGAGTTACGCACATGCGTTTGCACATTCAGCTGGAGGACGAACTGGTCGCCGAGCTCGACCAGCGCGCGGGGCCGCGCCGGCGCAGCGCCTTCGTCGCGGAGCTGATCCGGCGCGCTCTGGACGACGAGCGCCGGTGGGACGACATCGAAGCGGCGCTGGGCAGCATCGATGACAACGGACACGAGTGGGATGAGGACCCCGCGGCCTGGGTGCGTGCGCAGCGTCGCACAGATCCCCGCCGATCAGGCTGAGCCAGTGGCCAGACTCCTGCTCGACTCGACCGTGCTGATCGACGCCTTGCGCGGTCGGCCAGCTGCGGATCGCCTGCGGTTCGCGCGACGGTCGGGTGACGAGCCGTGGACCTGCGCTGTCTCCGTCGAGGAGGTGTGGCGTGGTGCATTCCCCGAGGAGGAGACACGTGTCCACCGGTTGCTCCGAGGCTTGCGTTGCGCACCGCTCGGGGTAGCCGAGGGGGAGCGGGCGGGCCGCTGGAGACGCGACTTCGCGCGCCGAGGTATGACCCTTCATCAGGCCGACTGCCTCATCGCGGCCGCGGCCGTCGGCGTGGGGTCGTCCCTGGTAACGGGCAACCCCAAGGACTTCCCGATGCCGGACCTGACCGTGATCCACTGGCCCGTGGGAAGCTGACGCGGGAGGCTGGTGGGGCATGAGTGACAGGATCCTGGGCATCGAGACGTCGTGTGACGAGACCGCGGCCGCCGTGGTGGTGCGGGCGCGGGAGGTGCGGTCGTCCGTGGTGGCGAGCCAGATCGACCAGCACGCGCGCTATGGCGGGGTGGTGCCCGAGATCGCCAGCCGGGCGCACGTCGAGGTGTTGACGCCGGTCATCGCCCAGGCGCTGGTCGAGTCGGGCTTCGCCGACGACGAGATCGATGCCGTGGCCGCCACCAGCGGGCCGGGGCTGGTGGGCAGCTTGCTGGTGGGGGTGAGCGCGGCCAAGGCGCTGGCGCTGGTGTGGGACGTGCCCTTCGTGGCCGTCAACCACCTGGAGGGCCACCTGTACGCCGCCTTCCTGGAGGAGCCCGACCTCGACCTTCCACTGGTGGTGCTGCTGGTGTCGGGGGGCCACACCATGCTGGTCCACATGGAGGACCACGGCCGCTACCGGCTGCTCGGCTCGACCATCGACGACGCCGCGGGCGAGGCGTTCGACAAGGTGGCCCGCTACCTGGGGCTGGGGTACCCGGGCGGGCCGGTCATCGACAAGCTGGCCAAGGACGGCGACCCGCAGGCCATCGCCTTCCCTCGGGGCATGATCGACCGGGACGACGAGCGCCGCCACGACTTCAGCTTCAGCGGGCTCAAGACCGCGGTGGTCAACCACGTGCGCCGCCACCCCGACGTCACCACGGCGGACGTGGCTGCCAGCTTCCAGGAGGCCGTGGTCGACGTGCTGGTGACCAAGGCCCGCCGGGCCGCCCAGGAGGTGGGGGCCAAGGGCCTGTGCCTCGGGGGTGGGGTGGCTGCCAACTCGGCGCTGCGGGAACGGTTCGTCGAGGCGTGCGCCGAGGACGGCATCCGGGCCTTCGTGCCCAGCCGGGCCATGTGCACCGACAACGCGGCCATGATCGCCGCCGCGGGCTGGTGGCGGTTGCAATCCGACGGTCCCTCGCCGCTCGACACGGGCGCCACGCCCAACCTGCGCCTACCGCTCGCGGGCTGAGAGCGTGGGCCAGTTGGGGGGACAGCCGGAGGACGCGGGCCGCCTGGGGCGACGCGCCTTCCTGGCCGGGATGGCCGCCACCGCGCTGGCCGCCACCGGGGCCTGCAGCCGCCCGGAGGACGCGAGCGGCAGCTCGGACCCCACCGGAGCAGGAGGCGACGGCGCGCCCGGTACCGCGGCCGAGCTGCCGCCTCTGCCCCAGTCCCTGCCGGCCGAGCTGTTCGCCCTGGGCGTGGCCTCGGGCGATCCGCTGCCCGACTCGGTCATCCTCTGGACCCGCCTCGTCAACGACCCGCTGGCCGACGGGGGCGGGGTGCCGGAGCAATCCCTGCCCGTGCGCTGGGAGGTGGCGGCCGAGGACAGCTTCGAGGACGTGGTGGCCTCGGGGGACGCCGTGGCCGAGCCGGCGGTGGCCCACGCCGTGCACGTCGACGCCTCGGGCCTCGAGGCCGACACCTGGTACTGGTACCGCTTCAGCGTCGGCGGGACGACCAGCCCGGTGGGCCGCACCCGCACCGCGCCGGCCCGGGGCGACGATCCCCGCCGGCTGCGCTTCGCCTTCGCCTCCTGCCAGGACCGCCAGGCCGGCTACTGGACGGCCTACGACCACCTGGCCGCCGAGGACATCGACCTGGTGGTGCACCTGGGCGACTACATCTACGAGGGCCCTCCCGACCCGGCCGCGCTGCGGCCCGCCCAGACGCCCGCGCCCACCGACCTGGCCGGCTACCGACGCCGCCTGGGCGAGTACCGGGCCGATCCCGCGCTCCAGACCGCCCACGCCCGGGCGCCGTGGATCTGCACGTGGGACGACCATGAGGTGCGCAACAACTACGCCGACGACGTGCCCGACCAATCCGACGAGGCCAGCCTGACGTCCGCTCAGTTCCTGGAGCGCCGGGCGGCCGCCTACCAGGCCTACTACGAGCACATGCCCGTGCGGGTCGACCCGCCCGACGGGCCCGACATGCGCCTGTACCGCACGCTGGCCTGGGGCCGGCTGGCCCGGTTCTACGTGCTCGACGGCCGCCAGTACCGCAGCGACCAGGCCTGCGGAGCCGCCGGCGACGTGGGCGTCATGTGCCCCGCTCGCGAGGACGACGACCGCACCATGCTGGGCGCCGACCAGGAGGCGTGGCTGGGCCGGCGTCTGGGCGAGAGCGAGGCGACCTGGAACGTGCTGGCCCAGCAGACCATGGTCTCGCCGATCGCCGTCCCGGTGGGCTCCAGCGCGGCCGGCAACCTCGACCAGTGGGACGGGTACGCCGCCGCCCGCCGCCGCCTCGTCGACCAGCTGCGCGATGTGGCCAACCCGGTGGTGATCACCGGCGACATCCACGCCAGCGGCGTCGGCATCGTCAACGACGACCCCGAGGAGCCCGCCGGCACCCCGCGGGTCCCGGAGCTGGTGGGGACGTCCATCTCGTCCGAGATCCCGCCCGGCTTCGTGTCGGTGGTCGAGGCCACGCTGGCGGCCGCGCCCGCCAT
>DASRJN010000083.1:0-5735 GCA_035649455.1 Acidimicrobiales bacterium | reverse complement strand
GACGGCGACGAGTGGGTGCTCACCGGGCAGAAGGTCTGGACGACCTGGGCGCACGTGTCGGACTGGGCGGTGTGCCTGGCCCGCACCGATCCCTCGGTGCCCAAGCGCAAGGGCATCACCTACTTCCTGGTCGACCTGCGCGTCCCCGGGGTCGACGTGCGGCCGCTGCGCCACATCACCGGCGAGGTCGACTTCAACGAGGTGTTCCTCGACGGCGTGCGGGTTCCCGACGGCCAGCGGGTCGGCGCGCCCGGCGACGGCTGGCGGGTGGCCGGGGCGACACTGTCGGGCGAGCGCCAGATGGTCTCGGGCGCGGGCTCGGGCGGGGTCGACCGCATCGGCGGGTCGGGGGCCGACGCCCTGCTCACCCTGGCCCGGCGCACGGGGCGCTGGTCCGATCCGGCGGTGCGCCAGCGGGTGGTGGGCCTGTGGGCCGAGGAACGGATCCGGGGCTGGACCAACGCCCGGGTGCGGGCCGGCTTGGGCGCGGGGCGGCCGCCGGGCCCGGAGAGCTCGGTGGGCAAGGTCCACCAGGGCGACCTCAACCAGCGCATCCAGCTGGCGGCGTGCGACCTGCTGGGCCCGGCGGCCACCGCCTGGTCCGGCGACCAGCTGCCGGCCGAGGTCAAGGGCATGCTGCGCAGCCGGGCCAACACCATCGAGGGCGGCACCACCGAGGTGAACAAGAACGTGATCGGCGAGCGGGTCCTGGGCCTGCCGCGGGAGCCCGACCCGTGGCAGGGAGCGGCCTGGCAGGACGTGCCCCGCTCGTGACCGCGGGCCTGGAGGTGCGCCGGGACGGTCCGGTCGGCTGGCTGGTGTTCGACCGGCCCGCGCAGGGCAACGCGCTCGACGCGGCCATGCTCGATGGGCTCGAGGTGGCCTGGCGGGCGCTGGAGGACGACCCCGAGGTGCGGGTGATCGTCAACACCGGCAACGGTCCCGCCTTCCAGACCGGCCTGGACGTCGCCCAGCTGGCCCGGAACCCCGAGGCGCTGCGCGAGCAGTCCCGCCGCACCCGCCGGGCCGAGCTGCGACTGACCGCTTGGCACAACCAGGTGTCCAAGCCGGTGATCGCCGCCGTCAACGGCGTGTGCGCGGGCGGTGGGCTGCACTTCGTGGCCGACGCCGACATCGTCATCGCCTCGGACCGCGCGACCTTCCTCGACCCGCACGTGTCCATCGGGCAGGTGTCGGCGTACGAGGTCATCGGCCTCGCCCGCAAGTCCCCGATGGAGGCGATCACCCGCATGGCCTTGCTCGGCCGCCACGAGCGGATCGGCGCGGCGCGGGCGTACGACCTGGGGATCCTGTCCGAGGTGGTGGACCCCGAGGCCCTGCGGGCGCGGGCCCAGGAGCTGGGCGAGGCCATCGCCCGCACCGACGCCGCGACCCTGGCCGCCGTCAAGCGGGGGCTGTGGGACGCCCTGGAGTGGCGGCCGCGCCGTCCGGAGCCAAGGAAGGGAGCCCCGGTGGGCGACTACCAGCACCTGATCGTCGAGCGGCAGGGCCCGGTGGGCTGGCTGATCAACAACCGGCCCGACCAGCTCAACGCCATGAACGCGGCCATGCGCGACGAGTTCGCCTCCGCCTGGCTGGAGCTCGACGCCGATCCCGACGTGCGGGCCATCGTCCACACCGGCAACGGGCGGGCCTTCCAGACCGGTGTCGACGTGTCCGAGATCGCGTCTGACGGCGTGGGCATGGAGCGCTACCGCCAGGGCATGGAGGACTGGGACCTCCACTTCACGTCCTGGCACCAGGGGGTGGACAAGCCGGTCATCACCGCGGTCAACGGCATCTGCGCGGGCGGCGGGTTCCACTGGGTGGCCGATGCCGACATCGTGATCTGCGCCTCCGATGCCCAGTTCTTCGACCCGCACACTTCGATCGGCCAGGTGGTGTCGGTGGAGGCCATCGGTCTCATGCGCAAGATGCCGGTGGAGGCCGTGATGCGCATGGCGCTGGTGGGCCGGTACGAGCGCATGGCCGCGGCCCGGGCCTACGAGCTGGGGATGGTGAGCGAGGTGGTCGATCCGCCCGAGCGGCTGCGGGAGCGGGCCCAGGAGCTGGGGGAGACCATCGCCCGCAACAGCCCCGCGGCCATGGCCGCCACCAAGCGGGCGCTGTGGGGCGCCCTGGAGCTGGGCCTGACCGACGCCTGCAAGGCGGGCGCGGCCGAGCTCGTGTCGCTGTGGGGCCATCCCGACCAGACCGAGGGCCCGGCCGCCTTCGCCGAGAAGCGGGAGCCGCGGTGGCGGGTGTGAGGCTGGTCGACCTGCTGCCCCGGGGCGGCGACGATCTGGCCGTCCACTGCGGCGGTCGCGACCATTCGTGGTCGGCCCTACGGGACCGGTCCGACGACATCGCCTGCGCCCTGGCCGACGCGGGCGTGGGTCCGGGCTCGGTGGTCGGCGTCCTGCTGCCCGACGGCCTCGACCTGGTGGCTGCGCTGTTCGGCGTGTGGCGGGCCGGGGGCGTCTACGTCCCCTTGAACCCGCGCCTGACCGCCACCGAGCTGGACCGGGTTCTGGCTGACGTCGATCCCTCGGTCATCCTCACCACGCCCGACGAGGAGCCCCGCTTCGGCGACCGCACGCTGGTCTCGCTCGGTGACAGCCGGGTCCTGACCCGCCCGGGCGTGTACGGCTCCGGCCGCCGCGACCCTTCAGTGGCCATCCTGTCGTTCACCTCGGGTACCACGGGCGCGCCCGTCGCCGTCCCTCTGGCCCACGAGCGGGTCCTCGCCCTGCTGGACAAGGTCATCGGCACGCTGCGCATCGGTCCGTCCTCGTCTGGCGCCCCGATGCCCAACCTGATCCCGGTCCCGCTGTCGGTCTGGGCCGGCATCTACCAGGTGCTGTTCGCCTTCCGCGTGGGCGCCCCGGTGATCCTGATGGACGGCTTCGACACCCGACGCTTCGCCGCCCTGGTCCGCCGGTTCGCCATCCGCTCGACGGTCCTGCCGCCCGCCGCCATGGTCATGCTGGCCGACGACGAGGAGATCGCCGACCTGGCCCCGCTGCGGTACGTCCGCAGCATCGCCTCCCCGCTATCGCCCCTCCAGGCCCGCCGCTTCCGCGATCGCTTCGGCATCCGGGTCCTCAACGGCTACGGCCAGACCGAGCTGGGCGGCGAGGTGGTCGGCTGGGGCGCGGCGGACTCCCGCGAGTTCGGCGACGCCAAGCTCGGCTCGGTGGGTCGCCCCCACGCCGGCGTCGAGGTCCGCACGGACGACGCCGGCGAGCTCTGGGTCCGCACCCCCGGCGTGGTCCAGGGCGTCGACCTGGGCGACCGCCTGTCCCCGGACGGCTGGTTCCGCACCGGCGACGTGGCCACCATCGACGACGACGGCTTCGTGTGGATCGATGGTCGCGTCTCGGACATGATCAACCGCGGCGGCCTCAAGGTGCACCCCGCCGAGGTCGAGGAGGTCCTCCGCCTCGCCCCCGGAGTCGCCGACGCCGCGGTGGCCGGCGTCCCCGACGAGCGCCTGGGCGAGGTCCCCTGGGCCTGGTGCATCCCCACCGACCCCTCCGCCGGCCTCCCACCCCCCGCCGAGCTGGAAGCCCTCTGCCGCCGACACCTGGCCCCCTACAAGATCCCGATCCAGTTCACCCCGGTTCTCACCCTCCCCCGCAACGAGTCCGGCAAGGTCCTCAAGCGCACCCTGGTATCCTTACATCCTCGTATGAGTAAGGACTCGGATTGAGGAGCCAGGCATGGAAGTCGCAGCCACTGTCACGTCGAAGGGTCAGGTGACGGTGCCCAAGGCGGTCCGAGATGCCCTCGGGATCAAGGAGGGCGACAAGCTCGTCTTCCGCGTCGAGGGCGACCGTGCCGTACTGGCCCGCACGCCCGACTTCCTCGACCTCGCGGGTTCGGTCACGGTCCCCACCGCCAAGCGCAACGCGGCGTGGGACGAAGTCATCCGGCGCACACGCCAGGCCCGGGCTAACGCCCGCCGGTGACTGCCTTCGTCGACACCAACATCCTGGTCCGCCACCTCACCGGCGACCCTCCCGCCATGGCCCGCCGCGCCACCGCCTACCTCGCCGCCGCGGGTGAGCTTCTGCTGGCCGACCTGGTCGTGGCGGAGACGATCTACGTGCTGGAGTCCTTCTACGAGCCGCCCCGCGCTCAGGTCGCCCAGGCGATCCGCTCGCTGCTCGCCTTCGACGCGATCGTCACGGTCGATCCTGCGCTGGTGCTGCGAGCCGTCGAGGTCTACGAGACAGCCCGCATCGACTTCGCCGAGGCCTACCTCGTCGCCTGCGCCGAGAGCACGGGCGTGGGCGAGATCGCTTCCTTCGATCGCTCGATCGATCGGGTCTCGACTGTGAGCCGAGTCGAACCACCACGCTGACGGCCGACGAACCTGACGGCGTCGGGACCTTGGTCCCTTTCGCGCGATGGGTGGTCGGCGGCATGGTGGAGGCATGGCCGAGATCATCGTCGGGGTCGACAGGTCGTCCCACAGCGGGGACGCGCTGCGGTGGGCGGTGGGGGAGGCGCGGCTCACGGGGGCCGATGTGGTGGCGGTGCTGGTGTGGGACCTGTTCAACCAGCATCACGCCGACGGCGAGTGGCGCTTCGATCCCGGCTACGACGACACCCAGGCCGACCGGGCGCTGCTGGCTGCCGTCGAGGGCGCGCTCGGGGGCGAAGGTGCCGGGCAGGTCGCGCGCCGCACACCGTGCGACCTGCCGGCACCCGGGCTGCTGGCGGCGGCCAAGGAGGCCGAGCTGCTGGTGGTCGGGGCTCGGGGGACGGGCGGGTTCCCGGGGCTGCAGCTCGGGTCGGTGAGCCAGCAGGTGCTGCACCACGCGCCCTGCCCCGTGGCCGTCGTGCGCAACGCGGTCGGGCCTGACGACCGGCCGGAAGGGGGCCGGGTGCTGGTGGGCGTGGACGGGTCAACGTCATCCCGGGCCGCGCTGCGATGGGCTCTGGCCGAGGGCGGCCGGCGGGGGGCGAGCGTGGCCGTGCTCCACGCCTGGGATGTCCCCGCCATCGCCGGCTTCCCCTACGACAGCGAGGTGCTGGACCGCGCCGCCCGCGAGCTGGTCGACGGCATGGTGGACGAGGCCACCGCGGATGCACCCGGGGTCGAGGTCGAACGGCGCGTCGTCGCCGGTGGCGCCGCCGCCGGGCTGCTGGACGCGGCCCCGGACGCCACCTTGATCGTGGTCGGGCGACGTGGGTTGGGCGGGTTCGGCCGGCTGCTGCTGGGCTCGGTGTCGGACCACGTCGCCCGGCACGCGCCCTGCCCCGTGGTCGTGATGCCGCCCGAAGAGGAGGATGACGCATGAAGCGGACGATCGACACCCGCACCGGGCTCGAGATCATCGATCCGGAGGAGTGCCGCCGGCTCCTGGCGGCCGAGGAGATCGGGCGGCTCGCCGTGATCGACGGGGGCAGCCCGGCGCTGTTCCCCGTCAACTACGCGCTCGACGGTGACGCAGTCGTGTTCCGCACGGCCCAGGGCACCAAGCTCCAGGCCGGTCCCCGGGGGCGGGTGGTGTTCGAGATCGACCACTTCGACCGCGAGACCCGCTCCGGGTGGAGCGTCATCGTCGGCGGCCGCCTGGAGGAGGTCAGCCCCTACGACGCCGAGACCCTGGAGCGCGTCGCCGGCCTGCCGCTGGCCCCGTGGGCGCGGGGCGACAAGCCCCACTGGATGCGGCTGGTGCCGGACCGCATCAGCGGCCGGCGCATCACCTGAGCCGGCCGGCTCC
>DASRJN010000082.1:0-2747 GCA_035649455.1 Acidimicrobiales bacterium | reverse complement strand
GCCCGCACGGGACGGCTGGGCGCCCGGCGAGGGTCGTCTCCGCCTCGCCGGCGGGCTTCCCGTCGAGCCCGCGGTCGACGCTCAGGTTGCGAACCTCCTCGCCGCCTGTGACGGCAGGCTGCCGTTGCGTGAGCTGCTGGCACAGGCAGCCGCAGCCACCCGCCTGCCCACCGACCCAGTCGTCCGCGCTGGTGCCGGCGTCGCCCGGGAACTCATCGAGGCCGGCTTTCTCCTCCCCGCCTAGCCCACCGCTGAGGTGCGATCATGAGGGCGTGCGGGTGGTGGTGTCCGACCTGAAGCCGGCCGTCGAGCGATGCGACGGGGCCCGCTGCCGCGAGGCGATCGGGAGCTGAGGGGGGCGGACCGTGGAGTACGGCGCGCACTTGCCGCTGATGGACTTCGGCGGGCACCCCTACACGCTGGATCACCTGACCGGCTACTCACGCCGGGCGGCTGAACTCGGGTTCGTCACGCTGGCCGCCAACGACCACCTGGTGTTCGACATCCCGTGGCTCGACGGGCCGACGGCGCTCGCGGCGGTGACCGCCTCGTCCGGGTCCATGACGCTCGCGACGACGGTGGCGCTGCCCGTAGTGCGCGGACCTGTGGCCCTGGCCAAGGCGATCGCTGCGCTCGACCGTCTGTCGGGGGGCCGGGTGGTGGTCGGTGTGGGCCCGGGATCGTCACGACTAGACCACGAGGCGGTCGGCCTCGACTTCGACGAACGGTGGCGCCGCCTCGACGAGGCCGTGCAGGCGCTGCGCTCGCTCTGGCAACCGGGCCGGGAACCGTTCGTCGGTCGCTACTACTCGACCTCCGGCATCGACATGCGGCCCCCGCCGGCTCAGCCCTCGGGACCGCCGATCTGGATCGGCAGCTGGGGTTCGGACGCCGGGCTCCGGCGCACGGCTCGCCTGGCTGACGGGTGGCTGGCGTCGGCCTACAACACGACGCCCGCAGCGTTCGCCGATGCGTGGACGAAGTTGCAGGGACACCTGGCCGACGAGAGGCGGGACGCGGCCGCGTTTCCCAACGCGCTGGCGACGATGTGGTTCCACATCACCGACGATCCCGAGGAGGCCGAGCGGGTCGTGCGCGACCGGCTCGTGCCCGCGATCCACCGGCCCGAAGCCCAACTCCGGGCGCGCCTGCCGGTCGGCCCGGCCGGCGCGTTCGCCGAGAAGCTGCACGCCTTCCGGGAGGCGGGGGTGCAACAGGTGCTCGTGTGGCCGGTCGTCGACGAAGCCCGCCAGCTCGAGCTCTTCTGCGACCGCGTGGTCCCCCGCCTCGGTTGACACGGCAGTCGGGCGGACCGCGGCTCGGGAGGCGGACGTGGCCGTCAGCGGGTAGAGACGTGGGGATGGATGAGACTCATGCGCTCGGCTACGTCCAGGTCGATGGTGATCCGAACGTGGGGGTGCTCATGGCCACCATGGACGACACCGCGGGCTGGCAGGCAACGCAGCAGCTGCGCGCTTGGGAGCGGGCACAGCTGAGGCTTCGTGCCGGCCAGCGGCTGCTGGACGTGGGCTGTGGGTTGGGCGATGCGGCGCTCGGGCTGGCGGAGGATCTCGGCGCCGGCGGCGAGGTGGTCGGCGTCGATGCGTCAGCGGCGATGATCGCGGGCGCCCGTGGCAGGGGAGGTGGCGCCAGGTGTCGTGTTCGCTTCGCGGTGGGCGATGCCCTCGCGCTCGCGGAACCGACCAGCTGGTTCGACGCGGTCCGCTCGGAGCGATGCCTGCAGTGGTTGACGGATCCGGAGGCTGCGGTGGCCGAGATGGCCCGGGTGGTGCGGCCGGGTGGCCTCGTTTCCCTCCTGGACACCGACTGGTCGACACTCGATCTCGACGTGGGCGACGTCGGGCTCTCGCAACGAGTCCGTGACGCCCTCCGCAGCGAGCGGCGCCGACCCGCGAACATCGGGGGGCGGCTCGCCGATGTGGTTCGAGGCGCTGGTCTCCGGCCGGTGGCTCAGACGATGGCCACCCAGACCTGGGATGCATGGAACCCCGACGAGTCTCCCGCGCCTGAGGGGTGCTTCTCGATGTCTAGCCTCGCCGAGGATCTGGTCGAGACGGGACACCTCCCGGCGAGAGAGCGCGAGCGGTTCGTCTCGACCATCCACACGGCCTCTCGCGAAGCCCGGTTCTCGATGGCGCTCACGATGTTCGCGCTCGTCGCGGTCGCACCACCGACCGGCGCTTGAGGCTTGACCGCGATCCCTACGCACGCCAGGTCCTTCTGGGGGGCGAGGAAACTCGTTCCGATCGCCTAGGACCGGGGGGCCACATTGTCCGGGTGCCCGTGCCGGACCTGTCGTATCTCGTCGCCAGCACTCAACGCAGTGGATCCACATTGCTGTGCCGGGCCCTGGCGGATGCCGGAGTGGCCGGCCGCCCCGAGGAGTACTTCCTGACCGGGCCACCGGAGGCGTTCCCACCAGGATGGACGTTCTGGGAGGACGGCATCTTCGCCCAGCCTCATGGCCCGATGGACCGGGAGGGCTACCTCGATCTGGTGTTCCGCCTCGGGACGACACCGAACGGCGTCTTCGGCGCCAAGCTCATGTGGAACAACGTGCCCTACGCTCTCGACAAGCTCTGGGAGCTCCCGCGCTTCGCCGGGCTGGACCGGGCCGCGACGTTCCGGGCGCTGTTCCCCAACCTGCACGTGATCCGCCTGACTCGGCGGGACCGGGTCGCCCAGGCGGTGTCCTGGGCGCGCGCCGCGCAGGACGGCGTTTGGGT
>DASRJN010000081.1:0-17434 GCA_035649455.1 Acidimicrobiales bacterium | reverse complement strand
CCCGCTGGTGGGGACCGAGGCGGCCCGCGCCGAGCCGGTCCGGGCCCTGGCCCGCGCCGCCCGGCGCGCCTGCCGGGGCGAGGAGTGGCGGGCCTTCCTGGTCGCCCAGGCCTAATGGACCGGGGCCGGGCCGAGCAGGATCCGGGTCACCGTGGCCGGGTCGTGCAGCTCGAAGCGGCGGGCCACCCAGACCCCCAGGCCCAGGGGGAACATGGGCCGGGTGATCAGGTAGGCGAGCACTGACACCAGCTCGTCGAGCTCGTCCTCGTAGGCCCGCCGGCCGGCGTCGTCGAGGGCGGCGAGGCGCACCGCGGCGTCCCACGCCTCGGCGCGGGCCACCCGCAGGGAGAAGTTGAACAAGCGGCCGCCGCCCAGGGCCGCCGCCTCGCCCGCCCAGCGCGACACCCGATCCAGATCACGGATGACGCCGGTGAACGAAGCCGCCAGCACGTCGTTGATGGCGTGGAAGTCGCCCTCCAGCGCTTCCAGGCCGCCCACGTCCGCGGCGACCTCCACGACGGCCAGGGCCAGGTCGTGGTTGATGTGGGCGTTGGCCCCGAGCAGCAGGTGCTGAGCGATGAGCAGGCGGTCGTCGCCGGCCACGTCCCAGCTGGCCTGCCAGCAGCGGGGCACCGCGATCCGCCCGGTGCGCGCGTCGATGTAGTGGCCCGCGAACGCGTCGATCAGCCGCTCCATGCGCTCGCCGTCGTCGAACTGGCCCGCCGCGATCCGCGCCTCGATGTCCTCGGTGACGCGCACGTACATCGCCGGGAAGAACCCGGCCGCGTCGCCGGCCGCCACGGCCAGGTCCCGCAGCTCGTCCACCGTCGTCGAGATCACCCGTCCCGCCACGTAAGCAATGAGTCACCGCGGGTCGGCCTGGATACATCCGGGGCTCGACCCCGAGTCGGGCGATCGGCCAAGCTGGAGGGGCGGATGGGGACGCCCGACCTGGGGGATGTGTGACCGACGTAGCGGCCGGCGAGGAGGAGTCGCGCGACACCGCGGCCGAGACCGCGGGCGGAAAGGAGGTGGGCGCCGATCCCTCCGATGGCCGGCTGGTCCGGGCGGTCCTGGCCCTGATCCTGCTGCCACTGGTGGTAGGAGCGATCACGCTGTTCGTGGCCGTGCGGCCGGGCTTCATGCCGACGGCCGACCACGCCCTGATCGAGATGCAAGTGCGCGACGTCGGCCACCACGAGCTGCTGAGCGGCCTGTACTCCCGGGAGGACTGGGGGCACCCGGGCCCGATGTTCGCCTACCTCGCGGCCCCGGTCTACCGGCTGCTCGGCAGCACGCCGGTGGCGGTCAACACCGTGGCGCTGATCATCAACGGGGGAGCCATCGCGGGCATGGCGCTCATCGCCCGCCGCCTCGGGGGACGGGCTCCGATGCTGGCCACGCTGGTGGCGTCGGCCCTGCTGCTGCGCACGCTCGGAGCCGAGATCGTGCGGGACCCCTGGAACAACTACGTCACCGTCCTGCCCTTCGGCCTCATGATCTTCCTGACGTGGGCCATGCTGTGCCGCGAGGCGTGGGCGCTGCCTGCGGGGGTGGTCGTGGCCAGCTTCCTGGCCCAGACCCACGTCGGCTTCGTGCTGCTGGCCGGGCCGCTGCTGCTGCTCGGGGCCGGCGCCCTCGTGGTGGCGGCATGGCGGGCCGGCCCGGGAGACGATCGGCGCCGCCTGGTCCGGCCGGGGTTGCTGGCGCTGGGGCTGGGGGCGCTGCTGTGGTTGCCGGTCGGCTACGACGTCCTCATCAACCGGCGGGACAGCAACCTGGCCCACCTCGTCCGCTACTTCCGCCACTCGAAGGAGGCCACCCACTCGCTGCTGCAGGGCTGGGGCGTCGTCACCGGCCAGTTCGCCTGGCCCCCCGAGTGGGCCTCGAACGCGCTCGGGCAGAGCTTCTTCGGCGAGGACCGCCACATGGACACGCGGCCGCTACCGCTGCTGCTGGCGGTGGTGGCCCTGGCCGCCGTGGTCGTGTGGCGCCGGCCCGCCGGGCGGCGGCTCGTGGTGGCGCTGCTCGCCGCCCTGGGCCTCGGCATCGTGGCGATCGTCCGCACCCTCGGGCCCGCGTTCTACTACCGGCTGTTCTGGAACTGGATCCCGCCTGTCGTGGCGTTCGTCGTGGTGGGCTGGGCCGGCTGGATCCTGGTCGAGCGGCGCTGGGCCCGGCGCGGCGCCCGGGTGATGACCGCCGCGGCGGTGGTCGTCCTGGCCGTCCTCGCGGTCGTGAACTCCGTGACCCAGGTGACGACCGACACCCGCGCCGAGGCCGACGCCCACGTGGTGGCGACCCTGCTGCCCGCCCTGCTCGACGACCTCGACGGCCGGGAAGGCACTGTGATCATCACCGACGCCGGGGGCTCCGGAGCGTGGTACGCCCGAGGCCTGTTCCTCGAGCTGGAACGGCGCGGCATCGACGTGAAGGTGCCGGCGTCCGACCTCGAGCCTTACGCGGCCCACCGCGTGTACCGCGACGGCCGGGTGGCTGCGGCCTATGTCCTCACCCACAACCAGTACGTCGTCGACATGGCCCGTGACCCCGACCTGACCCTGGTCGCCGAGTGGTCCTCCGTCTCCGCCGACGACCTCGCAGGAGCCGATCGGGGGGCGGCCGCCCTCGAGGCCGAGGCGCCCGGCGAGGACGCGGCCATCCTCCAGGACGTGGCCCGGGCCAGCCTGTACGACAAAGACCTGGCCACGTACTACGCGGCCGCCATCTTCCGGATCGACGACCCCGAGATCGCGCCGTACGAACCGTGAGCGACGCGGCCCGCGCTACTGCTGGTAGCGCTCGACCACGTCGGGGGGACGAACCACGGCCGCGTCGGGATCCTCGCCGGTGTGGCGGCGGGCGCGGCGCTGGCGTAGGAGGTCCCAGCACTGGTCCAGCGCGACCTCCAGCGCCTGCAGGCGCTCGGCCGTGTCGTCGTCGGGGCCGGACGGGCCGACCGTTCGCTCCAGGGCGTGCTCTTCCTCGACGAGCGCACCGATGCGTTGGATCACGTCTTCATCGTCCATGGGGACCCTCCGTCAGCAGGTCTCGCCCTCCGGCGGGATGCCCACCTGGAACCCCGTGGGCTCGGTGGTGGACGTCGTCGGCGGCGGGACGGTGGTGGCCGTGGTGGCGCCGGTGGTCGCCGCGGTCGTGCCCGGCGCGTCGGCGGGCGCGGCCGTCGTGACCGACTCTACGGGCGCCGGGTCTTCGTGCACCGTGGTGAAGTCGGTGCCGGCCACCAGCCGGACGTGGGCGGGCTCGAGGTCGGGATCCTCCCGCAGCTCCACCGGGGCGGTGATGTGGCGGGCCAGCCGCTGGGCATAGGCGACTTCGCCGGGGGCGTGGAAGATGACCGAGCGGTCGTAGAGCTCGTCGGCGTCCTGGGGCGCTTCGAGGTTGAAGCCGATCTGCTTGAGCGCCCCGCTGACGTCTCCGGCCAGTGTCGGGTTCTGGCCGTCCGTGCCGTTGAGCACGCTCACGTCGATCAGGCCCGGCCGGACCTCGCCCTGGGCCAGGCCCCGGAACACGTTGAGGTACTGCTCGGCCGCGGCCTCGTCCAGCAGCACGCGGTTGGGGTCCGGCGGGTACTCCTTCACGGGCAGCGCATACGCCTCGAGGCTGTCGGCGTCGAAGTCCTCGAAGTGGCGGGCCAGGTCGAGCAGGTCGCCGACAGGGAGGTTGGCATCGAGGCGCACGTTGGCCACGCCGATGTTGACCAGGTCCGGCAGCTTCCACGGGCTGCTCTTGACCTGCCCCAGGGCCTTCGTCAGCGCCAGCTGGATGAAGATCTGCTGGCGCTGGACCCGCCCGAGGTCGGCGCTGCCGTCGGTCTCCCAGCCGTCGGCGGTGAGGATCTCGAAGTGGCGGGCCCGGGCGAAGGCCAGGCCCTGCTCGCCGTCGAGGACGCGGCACCCGACGTCGTACTGGTACAGGCCCGACTGGCGGTCACGGATCGCATACGGGATGTAGATGGGGATGCCGCCGACGGCGTCGACCACCTCGCGGAAGCTGTCGAAGTTGACCTCGACGAAGTGGTTGATCTCGATGTCGAAGTTCTGGCGCAGCGTGTTGATCAGGTTCTGCTCGCCGCCCTCCGGCCGGTTGTAGGCCGAGTTGAGCATGCCGATCTCGTTGGTGTCGGCGATGGTCACCATGAGGTCGCGGGGGAACGAGGTGAGCGCCACCCGGTCCGAGGCAGGGTCGACGCGCACCACCATCATCGTGTCGGTGTTGACGCTGCTCTGACCCTCCCGGGTGTCGACCGCCACGACCAGGAAGTTCTCCGGCTCGCCGGGGGCCGCCGACGCGGTGTCGAGGTCGTTGACCCGGTCGATGCTCTCCAGCTTCACCAGCGCATAGCCGGCTAGTGCGGCGGCGGTGAGGCAGAACACGATCAGTAGCCCACCCACGGTGAGCAACAGCCGTTGGGGACCGGACCGCCGCGGCTTCCGCCCGCCGGACGGGTCGCCGCCGTCACCGCCGTTGGGATACCGGGGACGCCCGGGATCGCCGCTCCGGCCACCCCCCGGCCTCGGAGGCCGGCCGCGTCCGCCCGGCGCCGGTTCCCGGAGTGCCGTGCCCTCCGCGCCCCGGGGGCCGTAGCCGTCCCCCCGCCCCGCGCCCGCGGGGCGCGGCGGGCGAGCACCGCGGGCCGGGCGTCCCGCGCCCGGCGCCGCGCCGTAGTCGCCACCCGATCCGCCCCCCGTGGGGCGCGCCCGGCGAGCCCCGCTGGGCGCGCCGCGCCCGCGAGGCGCGCCGTTCCCGCGCCCGCCCGCGGACCCGCCGCGGGAAGGTGACTCCCACGGTTGGCGACCCGGGGACGATGACGCCGGCCGGCGTTGGTAGGGGGGCTCGGCCATCAGGCGTACCTGTGCCAGGGACCAGACATTCCGGTAGAGGCTACCCAAGCCGTATGGCCCAGAGTCACGCGCCCGGTGGAGGTCGTGTGGTCCACGCGCTGTAGGTTGCCGGCATGACCGTGACCGACGACGCGGCCCCCGCCGCCAAGCCGGCCCGCTGGACGGCCCAGTGGAAGGAGCTCTACGACGAGGTCATCCAGTCGGGCTTGTGCACCGGCTGTGCGGGCTGTGTCATCGCCTGTCCCCACGACGTGATCGGCTACACCCACGAGCCCGGGGCCTACAAGCCGTTCCACCTCGAGGACGAGCTCGGCGCCGACAACTGCATCCACGGCGAGAAGGGCTGCACCTCCTGCACCCGGGCCTGCCCCCGCTTCCGCTCGTGGGAGACCCAGGCCGATGAGCACCTCTTCGCCCGGGTGCGCCGGCCCGACGAGGTGGCCGGCGTCGCCCAGGACATCCTGCTCGCCCGGGCCAGCGACGACATGGTCCACCGGATGGGACAGGACGGCGGCCTCGTGTCGGCCCTGCTCATCTGGGCCAAGGAGAACGACTACATCGACGCCGCCCTGGTCTCCTACCTGGAAGGCGACGGGCGCTCGTGGAAGGCCAAGCCCGGGGTCGCCGCCAGCAAGGAGGAGATCCTGGACGCCGCGGGCAGCCGCTACACCTACTCGGCCAACACGCTGGCCCTCAACGAGGCGCTGGAGCGGGGCCACACCCGCCTCGCGCTGGTCGGGATGTCCTGCCAGTCGTCGGTGCCCCCGATCATGTGGAGCCGCAAGGCGGGCAAGGTCGGCAAGCCGTTCTTGTTCAACATCGGCCTGCTGTGCTCCAAGACGTTCGACGACTCGATCTTCGACGAGCTGTTCCTGACCAAGTACGGGCTGCCCATCGAGGACATCGTGAAGATGAACATCAAGGGCGTGTTCCAGATCTGGACCCGTGACGGGCGCTACCACGAGATCCCGCTCAAGGAGTGCCACGCCTGGACGCGGGAGGGCTGCACCCATTGCCCCGACTTCGCCGCCGAGCACGCCGACATCTCCACCGGGGGCATCGGCAAGGACAACGACTGGACGCTGACGATCGTCCGCACCGACCTGGGCCGGGAGATCATGAACCGCATGATCGCCGACGGGTCGGTCATCGCCCGCCCGGGCGACGAGGACCCCGGGGCCATCGCCCTGATGAACAAGCTGGCGGCGAAGAGCCGCGAGCGCTGGCCGGAGACCGCAGTGGCCGAGCCACGCCTCATGGCGAAGGTGTGAGCTCCGCTACTCGGACGTGCACTCGGTGAGGATGTCGACCAGCTCCTGAGGGCGGGCATCGGGGTTCTGGTTCAGCTCCTCGTCGATCTCGACGAAGCGTTCGAACGGCACCGTGGCCTCGATCTGGTCGTAGGCGCACTGGCACACGGCCTGGCCCGGCTCGGGGTCGGCCGTGCACGAGTCCATGAAGTTCTGCTCGATGGTGGCGTTGTAGCTCTCGGCCTGCTCGATCGGAGTGGTGGTGGGGCCCGTGGTGTTGAGCCGGTCGTCCCCTCCGCCGTCGTCGCCCTGACCGAACAGGATCACGAGGCCGACCAGACCGACGACGGCCAGAACGGCGGCTGCGATCCACAGCATCCGGTTGCTGCTGCCCCCCATGCTGACGTTCCCGGCCGGCACGGGCGGGTGCCCACCCGAGGACACACCCCCCAGCGGCGACGTCCCGGCGCGGGGCGTGCCCCCGAACGGCGTGGGGGCCGGCCCGGACCCCGCGCCCGGTGGCACCAGCCGATCGGGCTGCGTGAGCGACGACCTCATGGTCGGGGGTGCGACACCACCCGCCGGAGTGGGCGTCGGTGCCGCGGCGCGGGGGTTGGACGCACCGCCGTCAGGTGCGCCTAGGCCAGACGCCGCGATGCGCCTGTCGGGTGCGGCCGGGCTGCTGGGCGCACCAGCACCGCTGCCCGGCGGAGCCTGCCGCGCTGAGATCGGACTGCTGGGCCCACCCCCGCCAGCGGGCGACGCCGGCCGCGCCGCACCCGGACTGGGCGCACTCGGACTGCCGGGCGCACCCGCACCACCGCCCGGCGGAGCCTGCCGGGCTGTTACCGGGCTACTCGGCGCCCCGCTGGGCGGAGCCGGACGAGCCGAGCCCGGAACAGTGAGAGCGCCAGTGCTGCCAGGCGCACCCGCACCACCGCCAGGCGGAGCCGGACGAGCCGGGCCCTGGCTGCCGGGCGGGGCCGGGCGCGGAGCGAGGGCCGCCGCGCTGGCGGCTGCGGCTGCGGCCGCGGCGGCCGGGGCGACGGGCGGAGCCGGGCGGGCGGGGCGTACCGGTCCGGGTTGGGGGGATCCCGGGGGGCCTCCCGGGTAGGTCGGAGGGGCCGGGCGGGGGTCGTGGGCGCGACCGCGGACGGAGCCGGCGTCGGGGGTGACCGTGGGTGGGGGTGGGCGATGGTCCGGGAGGACCGTCGTGACCGACTCGGGAGTGGCCGTGCCCCGCTCGGCCGCCACCGCGATGGCGGCGCCGAAGGCGATGGCGTCCTTGGGGTGGGCGTCTATGGCGATGGGCCGCCCCAGCTCGACCCCCACCATCTGGGCCACCAGCGGGATCCGGGACGATCCGCCTACCAGCAGGACCGCGCTGATGTCCTCGGACGTGACCCCGGCCGTCCGGATGGCGCGGCGCAGGGCGACGAGGGTCTCGGAGATCGCCGGGCGGATCATGGCCTCGAACTCGGCCCGGGTCAGCCGGACCTCGGTCTGCAGGCCGGGGAGCAGCACCGGGATGGAGACGTCCGTGTCCGAGGACAGGGCCTCCTTGGCGTCGATGCACTCCTGGCGCAACCGGGCCACCGCGGCCTGGGCCGTGGGCTCCTCGGGGTCGAGCCGATCCAGGCCGTCGCCGACCGCCGCCCGGACGTGGGCGAACACCGCCTCGTCGAAGTCGATGCCGCCGAGGCGCTCGATGCCCTCGGGCGAGCCGATGATCTCGAAGCTGTCGTCGGCGGTGCGGCGCACCGCGGCGGCGTCGAACGTGCCGCCGCCCAGGTCGTAGACCGCCACGACCGAGCCCGGCTCCAAGCGGCGCTGCGAGGCGTAGAACGTGGCCGCGGCCACCGGTTCGGCTATCAGCAGAGCCGCGTCCAGGTCGACCTGGCGGACGGCCTGGGTGAGCAGGTCCAGCTTGTAGTGGCCCCAGTTGGCCGGGTGGGTGAGCGCGATCGCCCGCGGGGACTCGCCCTGCTGCTCGCACACCCGGTCGACGGACCAGCGCAGCACCCGGGCCATCAGCATCTCGGCCGCGTAGGGGGTGCCGCCGAGGATGATGGGCGTGGGATCGCCGACGCGGCGCTTGAACTCACGGGCCACGCGCCCGGGATCGGTCGTCGCCCGGCGGGTGGCGGCCTCGCCCACCAGGATCTCGCCGTCGTCCCGCAGGAACACGACCGAGGGCACGGAGGCCGACCGGTTGCCCAGGGTCAGGGCCTCCACGACCCCACCGCGTTCCGCTGCCGCTGCGGTGTAGGTCGTGCCGAGGTCGATGCCGAGGTGGTATGCCATGCGTTGCTCCTCGGGCGCGGTCAGCTCCGCGGCCCTGGTGGTAGCCCGCGGGGCCTCCCGCCGCCAACCGGGCGATGACGAAGGACGAAACTAGTCGCCCCCGGGCCGCATGCGCGACCGCACCCCCTTATTCGGAGACGTCGGCGCCCAGCCCCGCTAATTCCCGCGCTCGCAGCAGCACCGCGTCGAACATCGGCTCGGTCAGGCGGCCGGTGAAGGTGTTCTGCTGGCTCACGTGGTAGCTGCAAACCACCGTCCGGCCACCGGGAGCGGCGACCTCCGCGCCGTGCGCGAACCGCGGCCGCGGGGCCACGCCCAGCAGGCCGCAGAGCTCCTGGTAGCCAAACTGCCCGAGGGCGACGAACACCCGCACGGCCGGCAGCAAGGCCAGCTCCCGGTCCAACCACGGCCGGCAACGGTCGCGCTCGGCCGGGGTCGGCTTGTTGGCCGGGGGCGCGCAGCGGACGGGCGCGGTGATCCATGCCCCGCGCAGAACCAGCCCGTCGTCCCGTGATACCGACGTCGGCTGGTTGGCGAACCCGGTGCGCCACAGGGCGGCGTACAGGAACGTGCCCGACCGGTCGCCGGTGAACATCCGGCCGGTTCGGTTGGCGCCGTGGGCGGCCGGCGCCAGGCCCACGATCACGACGCGGGCCTCCGGGTCACCGAAGCCGGGAACGGGTCGCGCCCAGTACTCCTCGTCCCGGTACGCGGCCCGGCGCTCGACCGCCACCTGCTCGCGCCACGCCACCAGCCGCGGGCAGGCCCGGCAGGTCGTGACCTCGGCCTCCAGCCGGGCCAGGGCCGCCGCGGTCGGGGGCGTCGCCGGGTCTTCCACGCCCGCTGACGATAGGTTGAGCTGGCGATGCCCCGAGCCGAGCGGACCGCTACGACGCGACCCGAACGCCGTACCACCGGCCGCCGTCGCGCGCCGACAGCCACCGTGGTGCTGCTGGTGCGGCACGGCACGACCGAGACCACGGGCAAGGAGCTACCCGGCCGCGCCCCGGGCCTGCACCTGTCCGAGCACGGGCGACGCCAGGCCGAAGACGTGGCCGCCCGCATCGGGGCCATATCCCAGCCGCCCGCCGACGACCGGCCCCGCGGCAACGGGCAACGGCCCAAGCCGCCGCGGGTCGCCGCGGTCTACGCCTCCCCGCTGGAGCGCACCCGGGAAACGGCGGCCCCCATCGCCCAGGCCCTCGGCCTCGAGGTCGTGCCCGACGAAGGCCTGCTCGAGCTGGACACGGGCGAGTGGACCGGCATCGAGCTCAAGGCGGCCATGAAGCGCAAGGAGTGGGCCACCATCCAGCGCTACCCCAGCGGCTTCGCCTTCCCGGGCGGCGAGTCGTTCCTCGCCATGCAGACCCGCATGGTGTCGACGCTCGACCGGTTGCGGGCTGCGCACCGCGGCGAAACGATCGTGGCCGTCTCCCACGCGGATCCGATCCGGGCCGCGGTGGCGCACGCCATGGGCACCCACCTCGACCTGTTCCAGCGCATCGTCGTGTCGCCCTGCTCGCTGACCGCCATCGCCTACGGCGACGGGGGCCCGATCGTCCTCAAGGTGAACGAGACCGGCACGGGCGGCAGCCTGGTGGCGTCGTGAGCATGGGCGAGTCGTACGACTTCCCGCGTGCCGAGGTCTTCTGGCCCGGCGCCGAGGGCCCGCCCGGCCAGCGCGTGTTCTTCCTCGCCGGCGGCGACGAGGCCGGCCTCGTCTACCTGCGCTGTGAGAAGCAGCAGGTGGCGGCGCTGGGCGAGTACCTGCTGGCGCTGCTGGACGACCTGTCCCCCGACGTCGAGCCCATCGAGGGCCACGGCTCGGTCACTCCCCTCCCCTTCGCCTGGGACGTGGGTTCCATCGGGGTGAAGTACGACGAGCCCGAGGGGCGCATCGTCGTGGTCCTCGAGGAGCTGGCGGGCGAGGACGACAAGCCGGCCACGGCCCGCTTCTGCTTCACGCTGCCCCAAGCCAAGGCGTTCGGGCGCTTCGCGCTCGACCTCGTGGCCAAGGGCCGGCCCGACTGCGGGTTCTGCGGCCTGCCGGTCGACCCCGACGGCCACGCATGCCCGCGGATGAACTGACCACCCTCGACCTCCTGCGCTTCGGGGAGGTGGAGGTGCTGGGGCGCATGCCCTGGAGCTCGAACGCGACGCTGCTGGTCGACGTGCGCGCCGACGGGGGCTGCCTGCGGGCGGTGTACAAGCCGCGGCGGGGCGAGAGGCCCCTGTGGGACTTCCCGGCCGGGCTGGACCGGCGCGAGGTGGCCGCCTACGAGCTCTCGGCCTGGCTCGGCTGGGACATCGTGCCCGAGACGGTCCTGCGAACCGGCGCCGACCTGCCCTTCGGGACCGGGTCACTCCAGCGCTTCGTCCCCTTCGACGTGGACGAGCACTACTTCACCCTGCTGGAGGACCCGGCTCGCCACGGCGTCCTGCGCACGATCTGCTGCTTCGACCTGCTGGCCAACAGCGCCGACCGCAAGGGCGGGCACTGCCTGGCGGGCGAGGACGACCGGGTGTGGGCGGTGGACAACGGGCTCACGTTCCACTGCGAATCCAAGCTGCGCACGGTCATCTGGGACTTCGGCGGCGAGCCCATCGACGACCACCTGGTCGAGGGCGCCCGGCGCCTGGTGGCCGAGGGCCCGCCCCCGGCCCTGGCGGACCTGCTGGACGAGGAGGAGTGCGCCGCGGTGGTCGCCCGGGCCCGCCGGGTGGCGGCCAAGCCCCGGTTCCCGGTGGACACCACCGGCCGACGGTATCCGTGGCCGCTCGTCTGACCGCCGGCTTCAGCCGTCGCGGTCGGGCTCGGAACCGGAGTCGACCTCGACGTCCGGCTCTGCCTCGGTCGCGATGGCCGCGATGTCCGCGTCCGTGATGGAGATGAGGTCGTCGGGGGCCTGGTCGAGGTAGGCGAACTCCTCGGGCTGGCGCCGGTCGAGCCAGTCGTCGAACTGCGACGACGTGAGCGGCGGGCACACCACGAAGCCCTGCGCCAGGTCGCAGCCCAGGGCGGTGAGCAGGTCCCAGCCCTCCCGGGACTCGACGCCCTCGGCCACCGTGACCAGGCCGAGGTCGCGTCCCAGGGCCAGCACCGAGCGGGCGATGGCCCGGTCCGACTCGTCCACCGTCATGCGGGCGATGAAGGACTTGTCGATCTTGATCTCGCCGATGGGCAGCCGCCGCAGGTGGGCCAGCGACGAGTACCCGGTGCCGAAGTCGTCGCAGGACAGGCGCACGCCCAGCTCGTTCAACCCGTAGAGCACGTCGACCGAGCGGGTCGACTCGCTCATGACCATGCTCTCGGTCAGCTCCAGAGTGAGCGACGACGGGGGCACGCCCGCCTCCTCCAGGACCGCGGACACGTCGTCCACGAGGTGCAGGTCCAGGAGGTTGCGGGCCGACAGGTTCACCGCCACCGACAGGTCCAGGTTCATGTCCCGCCAGTGGCGGCACTGGGCGAGCGCCTTGCGCATCACCACCATGGTCAGGGCCCGGATGTCGCCGGTGTGCTCGGCGATCGTGATGAACTCGTCGGGCCGGACCCGCCCGAGCCGCACGTGGTTCCAGCGCACCAGCGCCTCGGCGCCCCGGACGATGCCCGTGGCCAGCTCGACCTTGGGCTGGAAGCAGACGTCCAGCCCGTCGCCCTCCAGCGCCTCGCGCAGGTCGGCGGCCAGCGCCAGGCGCCGCGGGGTGGCGGGGTCATGGACCGGGTCGTAGAGCTCCCAGCCGCTGCGGTGGCGCTGGGCGGTGTCGGCCGCGATGTGGGCCCGCTGCACCAGCGAGGGAGTGTCGATGGCCATCTCGGGGTAGACGGCGATGCCGATGTTGACGCCCAGCGCGAGCAGCACGCCCTCGGTCTGGAACGGCGGGTCGAAACCGGCGATGAGCAGGCGGGCGGCCCCGATCACCTCGTCGGCGTCGGTCACGTTCGGCATCACGATGGCGAACTGCTCACCGCCCAGCCGGGCCAGCACGGCGGTCTCCGGCAGCAGGCCCTTGATCCGGGAGCACGCCTGGATGAGGAGCCCGTCGGCGCTGCGGTGCCCGAAGGCGTCGACCACCTGGCTGAACGAGTCCAGGTCCAGCACGATGAGCCCGACCCGGCCCCGGTTCTCGTAGGCCTCCTCCAGCGCGGTGGCGAGCAGCTCGGTGAGCTTGGCCCGGTTCGCCAGGCCGGTGAGCGGATCGTGCAGCGCCTGGTGGGCCCGCTCGGTCGCCTCGTGCTCGAGTCGCTGGAACAGCACGCCGTTCTCGATGGCGATGGACGCCTGGTCGGCCAGTGATCCCAGCAGCGAGGCGTGGCCGTCACCGAACAGGGCGGCGGCCTTGCGCTTGGCCTGGGTCACCACCAGCGCCCCGACGACCGAGCGGTCGGTGCCGGTGATGGGGGCGGCCAGGGCCCGGATCTCGGTCATGTCCTTGAGCCACGGCGGGCAGTTCTGGCCCAGGTTCACCCGGCAGGGAACGCCGCCGGGCATGAGCGCGCGCACGTCGCTGATGTGGTCGGTCACCGGGACGTCGGTCTCCTGCGACCCGGACAGGCCGAGCTGGATGCGCCGGGCCGGCTCATCCTCGCCCACTGGGCGCAGCAACAGGACGGCGTCGTCCGCGCGCAGCAGGTTGCGGGCGGCTTCGAGGACCGAGTTGGTGATCTCGGCCAGGTCGGTCGAGCGCACCACCGACGAGACGAACTCGTAGTGGGTCTGGAGCCGCCGGTGCCGCTGCGCCAGGCCGGTGTAGATGCGGTTCGAGGCGTAGCAGGCCACGCCGACCGCGAAGAGCAGGAGGGCCACGTGAGGGTGCTCCCAGAGGGTCGTCGCCAGGCCGATGCCGATGGCGGCGTTGAGGATGGCCGCCACCGCCTGCGAGCGGACGATCACCACCATGGCCCGCCCGCCGGGCCAGCGGCGCCCGACGAGGGTCACGGCGATGGCGAGCGCCCCGCACGCGGTCGCGTAGCTGGTGAACAGCCCGGCGAGCAGGGCGAACGCGCCCCGCACGCCCACCGGGTCCGCCTCGCCCAGCACGAGGCGGAAGACGATGATCGCCGTCATCGTCTGGGTGGCGTGGACGGAGACCTCGTAGAAGAACTCGCAGAAGCGCCGCTGGCGGGTGACGATCAGGACGACCGTGACGCCGACCACGCGGGCCAGCACCATCGAGGAGGGGTCGCCGTAGACGAGGCCGACGGACAGGGGGACCAGCGCCAGCACGTAGCCGTACAGCTCGCCCTGGCGGCGCTCGACCCAGACACCGAACGCCTCGCAGCACAGGAAGGCGAGACCCAGCCACAGGGCATTGACGTGCAGGGGCGCGCCCGGCAGCGGCTGCTCGCCGGCGATGACCAGTCCGTAGAGGACAGCCCCGATCGCGAGCAGCGCGATACCGACCGCGAGCACGGTCCGATCGATGCGACGCGCCTCATCCCCCGACAAAGTAGATACCCCTCCCCTTCCCACGAGAGAAGTCCGCCCGTGGCACCGTGCCGCACGGCTAGGTGGCCGGTCAAGACTCCGCGTGGGCTTTTTCCCTGCTAGGACACAGTCTCAGCTGATATCCGCACGCGTCGCGGTCAAGTCGTCACGGAGACGTGCCAACTGGGCCCAGCACCCGGTCGAGGTAGGGGTTGGCGAACCGGCCCTCGGGGTCGAGCCGCGCCCGCACGTTCTGGAAGTCGTCCCACCGCGGATAGCGCGGGGCCAGCGTCTCCGAGCGCTGGAAGTGCAGCTTGCCCCAGTGGGGCCGGCCGCCGTAGCTGTCCATGATCCGCTCGACGCCCGAGAAGTAGGCGTCGTAGGGCGTGCCCCGGTACACGTGGACCGCGATGTAGCCGGTCTCGCGGCCGTACGCGGTGGACAGCGGGATGTCGTCGGGCGCCACCACGCGCACCTCCACCGGGAAGCTGATCTGCATGCCGATCTCGTCCACCAGCCGCCGCACCCGGTTGAGCGCCTCGGGCAGCGCCTCGCGCGGGATGGCGTACTCCATCTCATAGAAGCGCACGGTGCGGGGACTGGTGAACACCCGGTCGGAGCGGTCCACGTAGTCGAGCTTGCCCGTGTTGGGGATGATCTTGGCCAGGCGCGGGATGAGCGACGGGCGCCAGCGGCCCACCCGGCACATCACGCCGAACGCGTAGTTGTTGAGCGCCATGTCGTCGACCCACTCGCGCACCTTGGGGCGGGGGCTGGCCGGCTCGTCGGTGCGCTGGTTGCGCTTGGTCAGGGCCCAGCGGGTGTGGGGCACCCAGTAGAACTCGTAGTGGTCGTACTCCTCTACCAGCGCGTCGAGGTCGGCCAGCACCTCGTCCACCGGCACCGGCTCCTCGACCGCGTGGACGCGGAAGGCGGGCACGCACTGCAGGGTCACGGTGGACACCAGGCCGAGCGCGCCCAGCCCGGCGCGGGCGGCCGCGAACACCTCGGGGTTCTCGTCCCCGTGGTCGGGCGCGGTGGCCTCCACCACCGAGCCGTCGCCCGCGATCAGGCGCAGGCCCACGATCTGGGAGGACAGGTTGCGGAAGCGCAGCCCGGTCCCATGGGTGGCGGTCTGGGTGGCGCCCGCGATCGACTGGCGGTCGATGTCGCCCAGGTTCTCCAGCGCCAGCCCCCGCGTCTCGAGCTCGTCCGACAGGCGGTGCAGCGGTATGCCGGCTTCGACGGTGACCAGCCGGCCGGCGGCGTCGTGGCTCAGCACTTTGCCGTAGCCGGTCAGGTCGACCAGCGTGCCGTCGGTGCAGGCGATCGAGGTGAAGCTGTGGCCGGCGCCCACGGCCTTCACCCGGCGGCCCGCGGCCGCGGCCTGCTTGACCAGGTCGACGAGGTCCGCCTCGCTGGTGGGCCGGGCCACCTCGACGGGGGCGCATGCCTGGTTGCGGGCCCAGTTGGACCAGTGGGCGCGGTCGGCGAGGCGCGGGACTCGGGCGGCGGCGGTCATGGCCGCAGCGTAGGCCCGCCAGGGGTGGCCCAACGGTTGACGGGGTAAGGGTGGCCGGGTGAGATGTGGACGTATCGACCCAACACTGGCGGCAGGGCAGGTGGCGCGCGCATGAAGTGGAAGCGCACGGAGTCGAGCCACTACCAGCGGAGGGGCGGCATGGGTGGCCTCGGGCTGCCCGTCACCGCGGGCGGCGGGGTGCTCGGGCTGTTGGTGTTGCTGGCGTTCACGCTGCTCGGCGGTGGGGGCGGGGGCGACGGCGGCGGGTTCGGCAGCCTGCTGGAAGACGGGGCGCAGGCCCCGGGTCCCGAGACCGAGGAAGACCAGTTCGTCGCGTTCCTCACCGAGGACATCCAGGGCCAGTGGGCCGACATCTTCGCGGCGGAAGGCCAGAACTACACCTACGCCACCGTGAACAGCTTCAACGGCCAGGTCAGCACCGGTTGCGGCGCGGCCAGCGCCGCGACCGGGCCGTTCTACTGCCCGGCCGACAGCCAGGTGTACCTCGACCTCGGCTTCTTCGACGAGCTGTCCAGCCGCTTCGACGCCCCCGGCGACTTCGCACAGGCCTACGTCGTGGCCCACGAGATCGGCCACCACGTCCAGAACCTGGACGGCACCAGCGCCGAGGTCCGCTCCCGCGAGCAGGCGGCCCGCTCGGAGGCGGAGGCCAACGAGTGGTCGGTGCGCCTGGAGCTGCAGGCCGACTGCTACGCGGGCGTGTGGGCCCACTCCGTGGCCGAGCGCAGCCGCCAGGAGGGCAGCGACGTGGCCCTGGAGGACGGCGACATCCAGGAGGGCCTGGCCGCGGCCGAGGCTGTCGGCGACGACCGGCTCCAGGAGCAGGCCGGGGTCGACGTCCGCCCCGAGACCTGGACGCACGGGTCGTCCGAGCAGCGGCAGACCTGGTTCCGGACCGGTTACGACTCCGGCGACCCCGCCGACTGCGACACCTTCTCCGGCTAGGCGGAGGGCCGGCGGCTAGCGGCCCTGGAGAGCCTCCAGCAGCTGGGGCAGGACCTTGTGGACGTCGCCCACGATGCCGAGGTCGGCGACCGAGAAGATCGGGGCTTCGGGGTCCTTGTTGATGGCGATGATGTTCTTGGCGCCCTTCATGCCCACCAGGTGCTGGGTGGCACCCGAGATGCCGGCCGCGATGTAGACGTTGGGCTTGACGACCTTGCCGGTCTGGCCCACCTGGTAGCTGTAAGGCACCCAGCCGGCGTCCACGATGGCACGGGAGGCGCCGGGCGCACCCTTGAGGGCGCGGGCCAGGTCCTCGATGATCTGGTACTTCTCGGCCGCGCCCAGGCCCCGGCCGCCGGAGACGACCACCGCGGCCTCGTCCAGCTTGGGGCCGGTGTGCTCCTCGACGTGGCGGTTCTTGACCTTGGCGGTGCCGTAGTCGGGCACCTCGATGGTCACGACCTCGGCCGGGCCGCCGCCGGACTCCTCGGCGCCGAACGACTTGGGCCGGATGAGCGCGAGGTGCGGGCCCCCGGCGGTGAAGCGGGTGCGGACCAGCTTGGTGCCGCCGAACACCGGCTCGGTGACGACGACCGAGTCGCCGTCCACCGCGATGTCGATGTTGTTGGTCACGACCGGCTGGTCCAGTGCCACCGAGAGGCGGGCGGCCACGTCGCGACCCTCGTACGTGGTGCCGAACAGGATGAGGTCGGGCCGCTCGCCGCCCTCGATCAGCTGGGCCATGGCCGAGGCCGCGGGGATGCCGGGCGTGCTGCCCTGCAGGTCGCCGGTGGCGTAGATCCGGGTGGCGCCGTGGGCGCCGAGGGTGGCGGCGATGGCGTCGGCATCGCCGTCGCCGTAGACGGCCTCGACGGTGCCGCCGAGCTCGCGGGCCTTGGTGAGGATCTCCAGCGTGATGGGGGCGACCTTGCCGTCGGCCGCCTCGGCGTAGACCCAGATGCGGTTCAGAGCCATGTCAGTCGTGTCTCCTGCGTTCTCGTCGCGATCTCTGCTGCGCGCTGGGTCAGATGACCTTGAGGTTCTCGAGGTAGGCGACGATCTTGGCGAAGCCCTCGCCGTCGTCCTCGACGATCTCGCCGG
>DASRJN010000080.1:0-12295 GCA_035649455.1 Acidimicrobiales bacterium | reverse complement strand
GCAGCTGCGGGCATCCCGGTCGCGCAGGCCGGTGAGCAGCCGGGTGCGGGCCGCGGGATAGCCGTCCCACGCGTCGGTCCAGAACTGCTCCTCGCCGCCGAGGCGGGGATCGGCGCGGGCCATGAGCGTGGCCTGGGCCAGTACGTTCCAGCGCTCGGCCGCGCCGCGAACGCCGTCATCGAGCCACTGCTCCTGCTGCGTGCTGAGCATGGTGCGCTCGGGGTCGAACAGCTCTCGGCAGTCCTCACCCACGACGTTGGCTCCGCCCCGACCCGGCCGGGGGCAGGCCTGCGGGGTGCGGTACTGGCGGCCGTCGAGCAGGTGGATGCGGGCCAGCCGCCCGAAGTCGTAGCGCGAGTAGATCCGGGCGTCGGGACCGCGCGGCCGGGCGCTCTCCGGCAAGGGCATGTGCTCGAAGTAGGCCTGGTAGCCCGCGGCCCGGCGAGCGAGGAACTGGGGGTCGAGATCCTCCGAGCGCGAGTCCGCGTAGTCGTTGTCGACCTCGTGGTCGTCCCAGACGACCAGCCACGGCACCTGCGCGTGCAGGGCCTGGAGGTCCGGGTCGGTCTTGTACTGGGCGTGGCGGTTGCGATAGTCGGTCAGGGTGCGGGGCTCGCCGCCCGCGTGGCGGCGCACCAGGTTCACGCCCCACGACGACTCGTAGATGTAGTCGCCGAGGAAGACCATGAAGTCGACGTCCTCCTCCAGGATGTGGCGGTGGGCCGCGTAGTAGCCCTGCTCGAACTGCTGGCACGAGCCGTAGGCCAGCCGGAGCCGGGCCGGGTTGGAGCCGCTCGCCGGCAGCGTGCGGGTTCGCCCCACCGGGCTGACGTCGTCGCCGGCCGTGAAGCGGTACCAGTGCCAGCGGTTCGCCTGCAGCCCGTTCACCGGGACGTGGACGGCATGGCCCTGCCCGGCCAGCGTGTCGACCGTGCCCTGCCGCACCACCCGGCGGAAGGCGTCGTCGGTGGCCACCTCCCACCGCACCACCACGGACTCCTCGCGCACGCCGCCCCCGGCCAGTGGCTCCGGGGCGAGCCGGGTCCACAGCACGACGCTCTCGGGCGTCGGGGCGCCCGACGCCACCCCGAGCGTGAAGGGGTAGCTGGTGAACCGCGGCCGGGCAGTGGCGACGGCGCTGCTCGGCGGCCGCCACGCGTCGGCCTCGCTGGCCCAGTGTGCGTCCCGCAAAGTGGGTTCCCCCGTCCACCGTTCGAGGCCCGGCTGTCGACGGCTCGTTATGCTACCGCCCGACCCATCCAGGACGGGGGCGGGACATGGCACTGGTCGTGGACGGCAACATCGCGGCGATGGCGCGTGGGCGCGAGCGCACCGTCGCTCCGGGCACGGTGTGGATCGGCGACGACGGCCTCGTCGAGAAGGTCACCACCAAAGGCCAGAAGGCGCCGGCCGGCTTCGACGCCGCGCCGCGGGTGGACGTCGGTGACGCAGTCGTCTACCCGGGCCTGATCGACCTTCACTCGCACATCGGCTTCAACGCGCAGCCGCTGTGGGTCGACCCCAAGCGGGCGGCCAGGGGGGTGCCGTGGGAGCACCATGATCAGTGGCCCGGAGCCGACACCTATCCCGAGCAGATCCCCTGGCCGGCCTGGACGCTGATCAACGGCGCTCCCGAGTCCACCCTCGCCTACATCCAGGTCCGGGCGCTGGCGGGAGGCACCACCGCCATCCAGGGCTGGCCGGGCCAGAGCCGCGCCGCGGCCAACGCGCTGGTCCGCAGCGTGGACAACGACCAGGTGGGCCCGCTGGCGGATCCTGTCCGCGTCTCGACGCTCACCGATACCCGCGAGCTGGACAAGCGGGTGCTCGACCTGCGCGCCGGGCGCGTCCTGATCCGCCACTGCGGCGAAGGCCGGCCGTCCCCGGCCATGCGCGGCGAGTTCGAGGACCTGCGCACCGCTCCCGACGCGGCCCTGAAGGCGGGCGCGGAGCCGACCGGCTGCATCGACCAGCGGCTGGTGGTGGTGCACGGCTGCGGCCTCGACCGGGAGGACTTCCGGCGCTGGCGGTCCATCGTGCAGCCCGCGCCGCGGGACACGACCGGCGCGGTGGTGTGGTCGCCGTTCTCCAACCTGTGGCTCTACGGGATCACGCTCGACGTCCCCGCGGTGCAGGGCGAGCGGCTGGGGGTGTGCCTGGGCACCGACTGGGGCCCGTCGGGCACCAAGAACCTGCTGGGCGAGCTGAAGGTCGCCCGCCTGCACGCCGACGCCGCGGGCTGGAACCTCGACGATCACGCCTTGGTGCGCATGGCCACCGCCAACCCCGGCGACGCTCTCGCCCGGGCCTGGCAGGTGCCGTCCGGCCGCCTGGTGCCGGGAGCGCTGGGCGACCTGGTGGCCGTGACCCCGCGCCGCGACGACCCGTGGGAGAGCCTGGTGGCCGCCCGCGAGCGCGACGTAGTGCTGGTGGCGGTGGGCGGTCGGCCGCGGCTGGGCACGGCCGCGGCGATGCTCGCTGCCGGCGCGGCGAGCGCGGTGCCGGTGCGTCTGGGCAACGCCACCCGCCGAGTCACGCTGGTCCGGCCGGACGACCCGGCGAAGCCGTGGCCCTGGGCCGAGGTCCTGGCCGGGCTGGAGAAGGTGCGCAAGTCGGCCCGCGAGGTGCCGCCGTCGGGCCCGGCCGCGTCCCGGAGCCGGCGGCCCAGCGGGCTGATCTCGGGCGACCCGCCCGGGACCCCGCCCATGGCCGTCGAGCTGGACATGCCCGGGGGCCCGGTGGGCACGGCCGGGCCGCCGCCGAAGGGGCGGACGGTGGACATCGCGCCGATCGGCCCGGTGCACCACGACCCCGACTGGCTGGCGAGCGTGCGGGGCCGCGGCTTCCACGGCGGGGTGCTCGACCCGCTGCGCGAGCTGTTCCGCTGATGGCGGGGGAGAGCCGCCTCGAGCGCGAGCAGGCCGGCTTCCCCATCGCCGCGGTGTACCCCATCCCCGACCCGAGCGGCGCGGCCGCGCTCGGGCCGGCCGCCGCCCCACGGCCCCGCGGCGCGCCCCGACCCCGGCTCACCCCGCTGACCCCAGCCGAGCGGGCCCAGGTGGTGGACGGGCTGGTGGCCGTGCTCGACGGCCTCTACGCCCACCTGCCGCTCAAGCGGGCCCGCTATGCGACCGACCCGCTCCAGCGGTTGCGGCTGCTGCGCCAGCAGAGCCCCGATCTCGACGACCTCGAGTTCCACCACCAGCTGGCGGCCATCCTCACCGGCCTGCGCGACGGCCACACCCGCTACATCGGGCCCGCGGCCCTGCGGGACTGGGCGGCTCATCTCGGGTTCCTGGTCGAGAGCTGGGGGCCGCTCGAGGCGCCGCGCTATGTGGTCTCCAAGCTGACCCGCCACCTGATCGAGGACCAGGCCTTCGCCCGTGGGGTCGAGCTGCTGTGGTGGAACGGCGTGCCCATCGATCGGGCGGTCGACCTCTACGCCGACCGCGAGACCGGCGGGCGGCCCGACAGCCGCCGGGCCCGGGCGCTGGAGTCGCTGACACTGCGGGCGCTGCGCTTCAGCCCGCCGCCCGACGAGCGCTGGGTCGACATCGGCTACCGCGACCTGGACGGCGTCGCCCGGGAGGTCCGGGTGCACTGGCGGATCGTCAAGCCCCGGGGCGCGGCGAGCGCGGGCCTGGTGGCCGCCCCCGCGCCGCAGGGCGCGCGGGCGATCGACCCCGCGGCCGAGACCACGCGGCGGGTCAAGATGCTGCTGTTCGCGGGCGGCGCCCGGGCGGCAGGGGGCGAGACGTTCCGCCGCCAGGTCCGCCTCAGCACGGTGGACACCGAGGCCGGTCAGGTCGCGGTCCTGCGGCTCTGGAGCTTCGACGTCCTCGACGACCAGCCGTTCGTGGCCCAGGTGATCCGCCTGCTGCGCCGGATCCCCGCGGGCGCGCTCGGGCTGGTCGTGGACCTGCGGGCCAACCCGGGCGGGCTGGTGTGGGCGGCCGAGCGGCTGCTCCAGCTGCTCACCCCGCAGCACATCCTGCCGGCCCGGTTCGCCATGCTCGCCACCCCGCTCACCCGGGACATGGCCCGCTCGCCCCAGAACGAGCGCCAGCTCGCCCCGTGGCAGGCCAGCCTGGACGCGGCGGTGTCGACCGGCGACGTCTACTCCGCCGCGCTGCCGCTCACCAGCGAGGCCGGCTGCAACGACATCGGCCAGATCTACGGCGGCCCGGTGGTGGCGGTGGTGGACGCCAAGACGTACTCGGCCGCCGACCTGTTCGCCGCCGGCTTCGTCGACAACGGCGTGGGCCCGCTGGTGTCGGTCGGGCTGGCGAGCGGCGGCGGTGGGGCCGAGGTCTGGACCGAGGAGACCGTGCGCAACGCCCTGCTGGGCACGCACTTCGAGCAGGTCGAGCTGCCGGCGGGCGCGGGCTTCACCATCGCGGTGCGCCGCGCGGTCCGCACCGGCGACGCGGTGGACGCGGCCGGGTCGGGCATCGAGGACGTCGGCGTGCGCAATACCGCCGGCGTCCACGACTCGACCCTGCGGGATCTGGACGACAACCAGGACCTGTACGAAGCCTGCGGCCGCATCCTCGCCCGCCTGCCGCGCACGGGCCTGAGCGTCCGCCCGGCCGCCGACCGCGTGCGGGTGACGGCCGAGGGGCTGGACCGCCTGGACGTGCTGGTCGACGACCGCCCGCGGCCCAGCGTCGACCTCACCGCGGGCACCCCGGTCGACGTGTCCCTCCCGCCGGGGTTCACCCGGGCCGAGCTGCTCGGCTACCAGGGCACGGAGCTACGCCAGCGGCGCGTGCTCCCGCCGCCCTGACCCGCTCAGCCGTTCCAGTCCTTCAGCTCGTAGCGGAGAACCACGCCGTGCTGGACGAACGGATCGCCGGCCACGAACGCCTCGGCCGCGGCGCGGTCGGTGAAGATCGCCATGGAGCCGTCGGCCTGGGCGTCGGCGAACGTGCCGATCATCAGCAGGGTGCCGTCGGCCACGAACTTGCCGAACCATTCGGAGTGGGCAGGGAAGTGCTCCCTGGCCTTGGGCAGGACGTCGTCAGCCGAGGTGTAGAGCACCACGCACTTCATCGCACGGCCTCCTCGACTGCCGCGGTGACGGTTCCGGCCATGCGCTCGAGGATCATGGTCCAGCCCCGCGAGTAGGCGCCGCTGGTGTAGCCGCCGGGCTCGGCACAGTCCTCGCCCCGCTGGGCCGCGGTCAGTGCCTCCCATCCCCGGTGCTCGACCGCCACCCGGGTGACACCGGGGCCCTCCGCCCGGAACGTGAACTCGACCTCGGTGGGTGCCGGAGTGTTCAGCCAGGACATCACGAAGCGGTCGGGCGGCTCCCACACGCCCAGCTCGCCCCAGACTCTGGTGGTGCCGTCGTCCCACTCCTCGTAGAAGCGCCCGCCGGCCTGGGCCTCCAGCACGACACGGCGGACCCGCTCATGGCCCACCGAGTGGGTGAGTTTGGGCCACCAGGCGTCGATCGTGCGCACGAAGGTCTCGAATGTCACCTCCAGCGGTGCCCGCACCAGGGTGGACTGGCGCACGGGCGGGATCGAGCCCACGGAACCGGTGATGGTCATCAGTGCCTCATTTCGTCGCCGGCGTGCTCGGCCTCGACGATGCGGCGGGCCACGTCGAGGGCGTTCGACCAGATGTCGTCAAGGTAGGCGCGCAGCCCGGTGAGCCCCTCGAGCCGGGCCCGGTAGATCCGGCGGGTTCCCTCCCGCCGCTCGGACAGGAGGCCGGCGCCCTTGAGGACCGTCAGGTGCTGGCTGACCGTTGTGCGGTTGACGTCGAACGCCGCCGCGATCTCGCCGGCGGCCAGCTCCTGATGGGCGACCAGCCGCAGGATGGCGCGGCGGCGCGGCTCGACCAGCGCCCGCATGGCCTCGTCCGCACCGTCATTCAGATCACTGTCGCCCAGTTCGTATACCAGGTTGTTCGTCAACGCCCACGAACGTTAGTGAGCACGAACATAGGCGTCAACGCTCAAGCGACGGCGGCCTCCGCAGCCATGGTCTCGCTCGCGATGCGCTGCAGCACCGCCTGGCGGGCCGGGCTGGTGGGGTCGCCCGCCTCGACCAGGGTGGTGAGGCCGTCGAGCGGCTGGCGGTAGAGAGCCGCGAACCAGAGGTAGGTCACCACGTCCATGGTCGGCTGCGTGGCATGGCCCAGCGGGTCGCGGAACAGCTCGGACTGGCGGGTCACACCCGGCAGCTCGCCCGCGACCACCGCCTCCCGCAGCCGCAGCACCGCCTCGCCCGCCGGCACCAGCGTGGTCACCGCCCGGCCGTGGCCAGCATCGATGCCCGCCAGCTGCGCCCGCAGCCGCCCCAGCTGATCGCCCATGCGTACCCGCAGGGCGGCCAGGTCGGCGCCACCGGCGAGGTCCCGATCCTCATTGGAGGGGATGGTCGCCGGATCCGGCTCGGGGGCACCGCGGTGGCGGGCCTGCATGATCGCCCCGGTGGCGGAATCGCCCCACGAGTGCTGGACCATCACCCTCACGTCGGGGTTGTGCGCCCGCGCCAGGTCGGCGAAGAGATCGATGGCGGGGTCGGGCACGATCACGTTGGCAGCCAGCGTCAGCACCTGGACCCGGCCGGTCCGCAACGCCTGCTTGACCTCGTTGTCGTCGCCGCCCTGTTCCCAGTGCTGGCTGGGCGTCGAGCCGCCGATCATGTCCCAGCCCTCGGCCCAATGCCCGGTGATCCCGACCTCTCTGGCCAGGTAGATGAGCGGCCGCACGATGAACATGTGGAAGCTGTGGCCGACGAAGTACACCCGCAGGCCGGCCGGCAACGGCGGAGCATCGGTCGCGCTCATGGTCCCCCCGGGTCGCCCGGCATCACCCTACCCGGGTGGGTCGACGCCCTACGGTCGGCGGTCACCATGGCGGCATGAGGGCGACCAACATCCGCCGCCTGCTGGCGGCCATCTGGGCCGATCCGCGTGGCCGGCGCTGGCTGGTGCTGTCGCAGCTCGCCCTGCTGGGGCAAGTCGTGTTCGACCTGCTGATCCCGCAGGCCATCCGCAACCTGGTCAACAACGGGATCCTGGCCGGCGACATCAACTCGGTCGTGAACGGCGCGCTGTGGATGGCGGTGTTCGCGGTGGCCAGCGCCGCCTTCGCCACCGCGGTGGCCTGGTACGCGGCCCAGGTGGGCGAGGAGGCCGGCCACCGGCTGCGATCGTCGGTCTACCGGCGGGTGACGCAACTGTCCTGGGGCAACATCGACCGCCTGGAGACCAGCGACCTGCTGGTGCGGCTGACCACGGACATCAACCAGGTCCGCACGGTGGTCACCGGCAGCGTGACGACGCTGCTGCGGGCGCCCCTCATGATCGTGGGCGCCATCGTCATCCTGCTGGCCATCGAGCCCCGGCTGGCCGTGGTCATGCTGGTCTTCCTGCCGGTGGTCATCGGCGTGCTGGCCTTCTACCAGCGGACCGGCGCTCCGCTGTACCGGGCGGTGCTGGCCCGCTTCGACGGGCTCAACCAGGTGCTGCAGGAGAACATGGCCGGCGTCCGGGTGGTCAAGGCGTTCGTGCGCCGGGACTACGAGAACGACCGCTTCGACCACCACAACCGCGACCTGCAGGCAGCGGCCACCAAGGCCCAGCGGGCTGCGGCCCTGCTCAACCCGGCCCTGCTGCTGGTGGTGAACCTGGGCCTGGCCGGGGCGCTGTGGGTCGGCGGCGACCTCGTGATCGACGGCACCATCGAGCTGGGCTCGGTGTTCGTGCTGCTCAACTACCTGGTGGCGGTGATGATCCCGCTGGTGCTGCTGTCGGTGCTGCTGCCCCAGATCGCCTCGGCCGACTCGTCGGTGGGCCGCATCCTCGAGGTGCTGGAGACCCAGGCCGACATCACCGACCGGCCCGACGCGCCGTCCCTGAGCGAGGCGGCGGGCGGCCCGGTGCAGGGCCGGGTGGCCTTCGAGGGCGTGAGCTTCGCCTACCTCGGGCCCGACGGCACCCCCAACCCGACGCCGGTGCTGCACGACGTCGACCTCGTCGCCGAGCCCGGGCAGATCGTGGCCATCCTCGGGGCGACGGGCTCGGGCAAGTCGACCCTCGTCAACCTCATCATCCGCAGCTACGACGTGACGGCGGGCCGGGTCACGATCGACGGCGTCGACGTCCGGGACGTGACCCGCGAGTCGCTGCTCGCCGCGGTCACCCCCGTCCTCCAGCAGCCCAGCCTGTTCAGCGGGACGATCGAGGCCAACCTGCGCTTCGGGGCCGAGGCGGGCGGCGACGGCGACCGTGACGGCACCACGGTCGATGTGGTCACCGCGGCCCGGGCCGCCGAGGCCGCGACCTTCGTGGAGGACCGTCCCGACGGCTACAACAGCGAGGTCAAACGCCGGGGCGCCAACTTCTCGGGCGGCCAGCGCCAGCGGCTGTCCATCGCCCGGGCGCTGGTGCGGCGGCCCCGCATCCTCATCCTGGACGACACCACCAGCGCCCTCGACGTGGCCACCGAGGGCCGGGTGCAGGACGCCATCCGCGAGCTGATGGGCGACAGCACGGTGTTCCTGGTGGCGCAGCGGATCAGCGCGGTGCTGACAGCCGACGTGATCGTCGTGCTGGAGGAGGGCCGCATCGTGGCCCGGGGTAGCCACCGCGAGCTGCTCCACTCCAGCCCGGAGTACCGGGCCATCTACGAATCCCAGCTGGGGGCGGTGCCGGCCGATGCCTGACGAGGTGTTGACTCCGATCGAGCAGCCCACCAAACAAGCGCCATTGCGCCGGCTGCTCGGCTACGTGTGGCGGTCACCCGGGCGGGTGCTGGTCGTGGCGGTATTCAGCTTCATCGGCACCCTGCTCGCCCTCATCCCCGCAGTGATGGTGGGCGCCATCATCAACGGCCCGATCGCCGACGGCGACCTCGATGCCCTCCGCACCTCGCTCCTCGTCCTGATCGGCGTGGCGGCGGTCGGCTTCGTGGCCATGTGGTTCGGCGGTCGGGTGCTGGCCGTCGCGGCCCAGGACGCCATGTACCGCCTGCGCAAGGAGGTGTTCGAGCACACCCAGGGCCTGTCGCTGCGCTTCTTCGACCGCCAGCCCATCGGCGACCTGATGAGCCGCATCACCAATGACCTCGACTCGGTCAACCAGCTGTTCGACAAGGGCCTCTACCCGGCCATCAACTCGGTGTTCACCCTCGTCATCACCACCGTGCTGATGTTCATCGTGAGCTGGCAGCTGTCGATCGCGGTGGTGCTCATCGCGCCCCTGATCCTCGGCATGATGCAGTTCACGTCGCGCTACTCGGGGCCCGCCTTCGCCGCCCTGCAGGAGCGCACGGGAGCCCTCAACGGGGCGGCGGAGGAGCTCATCACCGGCGATCGCACGGTCAAGGCCTACCGGGCCGAGCCCGTGGCGCTGGCGCAGATGGCCGCGCTCAGCGAGCAGGCCCGGGAGGCGGGCGTGCGGGCCAACTTCATCGCCCTCACCGCCATGCCGCTGTCGTCGCTGCTGTCCAACCTGGACGTGGCGCTGGTCGGGCTGGCCGGCGGCTGGCTGTCGCTGCGAGGCACCGTCGACGTCGGCACGGTGGCGTCGTTCTTCATCTTCGCCCGTACCTTCAGCCGGCCCCTCAACCAGTTCGCCCAGATCCTGAACATGGCGCTGCAGGCCCAGGCCGGGTCCACCCGGGTGTTCGAGATCCTCGACGAGCAGCCCGAGATCGTGGACAGCCCCAGTGCGGCCGACATCGAGCGGATCGAGGGCGACGTCGAGATGGAGCACGTGGACTTCGCCTACGTGGAGGGCGTGCCCATCCTGCGCGACGTCAGCCTGGCCGCCCGGCCGGGGCAGAAGATCGGCCTCGTGGGCCCGACCGGCGCGGGCAAGAGCACGATCATCAACGTGATCACCCGCTACTACGACGTCCAGGCCGGGGACATCGTGCTCGACGGCGGCAGCATCTACGACGTGACCCAGGAGAGCCTGCGCGAGGGCGTGGGCATGGTGCTGCAGGAGCCGTACCTGTTCTCCGACACGGTGATGGCCAACATCCGCTACGCCCGCCTCGACGCCAGCGACCAGGAGTGCATCGCGGCGGCGAAGGCGGCCGGCGCCCACAGCTTCATCTCCACGCTGCCCCAGGGCTACGAGACCGTCCTGGCCGGCGGCGGGTCGAACCTCAGCCAGGGGCAGCGCCAGCTCATCACCATCGCCCGCATCGTGCTGGCCGACCGCCCGGTGCTGATCCTGGACGAGGCGACCTCCAGCGTGGACACCCGCACCGAGCGCAAGCTCCAGGAGGCGCTGGCGACCATGATGCGCGGGCGCACCAGCTTCGTCATCGCGCACCGGCTCTCGACCATCCGCGATGCCGACGTCATCGTCGCCATCGCGGAGGGCCGGGTGGTGGACGTGGGCAGCCACGACGAGCTCATGGCGGCCCGCGGCTTCTACCACGACCTCTACATGAGCCAGTTCCGCGGCGACGCCACGCCCACCACGGTCTGACGCCTACGTCGCGGGGACGGCGTTCGCGCTGTAGGTCGTCGCGGGCGTCGGGGGCGTCGCGAAGCGGGCGTTGGGGAGGTAGAGCAAGGATCCGAAGCGGGCCACGGTGGTGGGAGTGTCGAAGCGCGGGTCGGTGAGTCGGTCGCGGATCGTGCCGCGGGTGCCGCTGGGGTCGAGCCGGATCACCGCCACGGTGTTGTTCCGGTTCTGGACCACGTAGAGGGTCCGCCCCCGGACCAGGAGCCCGTCGCCGTTGACCACGCTCTCGCCGCCCAGGTCGATGGCGGTGGTGACCCCGGTGGCGGGGTCGACCCGGAACAGGCCGCCCGTGTTCGACTGCACGACGATCAGGCCCTTCCCGTCCGGCGTGCGGGAGATGCCGTTGACGTTGAAGCCCGGCTGGAAGACCAGGTCACCGGTCAGCGGGACGGTGACGACGTCGGCCTGGGTGGCCAGGCGCCCGCCGTCCAAGCGCGGCACCTTGTAGAGGACCGGGGTGAGGCTGTCGGTGAACCACGCCGCATCGGGCGTGAGCACCACGTCGTTGACGAACGTGGCCCCGGTGGCGAACGTGAAGCCGGCCAGGATCTCGCCCGTCCCGCCGCTGACGATCCGGCCGTTCCCGGCGGGACCGCCGGCCACGTAGAGCCGGCCGCGCCGGTCGATCTTCATCCCCACCGAGGGGGTCCCCGGCGCCGGGCCGATGCGCTGGCCCTGGCCGTCGAGCAGGCTGGCCTTGTAGATCGACCCGTCGGCCAGGGAGCCGAAGTAGGCGAAGGGCTGGCTCCCGATGGCGATGCCCTCGGGCTGGAAGCCGTCCGGCATCGGGCTGGTGGTGACCAGGCCGGGATCGACATGGCGCGCCGCCCCCGCCTCGGTCGGGATGGCCAGCAGCGCCAGCACGACGGCGATCAGGGACAGGGCGAAGCGGTTGCGTGGGATCGACACGGAGTCCCCCCTCCTCGTGCCCGCGCGCGACCCCTACCCCACGCTGCTCGCGGTAACACCCTCTAGGTCGTAGTCGCTCCCCAGTCCTCGGGCTCGACCGTGTGCAGGTGCTGGCTGAAGTTCCACATACGGCCCTCGAGGTCGACCGTCTCGTAGTCGCGGAGGCCCCAGGGGTGGTCGCGCGGCTCGGACACCAGGCGGGCGCCCTCGCCCCGGGCGCGGTCGCAGTGGGCGTCGACGTCGGGCACCATCACAGTGATGGCGCAGCCCAGCTGCGGCCAGCCCGGGTCGCCGGCCCGGAACTCGGCCCCGAACACCGCTTCCATGCGCCGGCGGATCTGGTCCGTCAGCCCGCCCACCAGGACGGTCCCACCGCCCGGCGTGCGCAGGACGGCCAGGGCGAGGGTGCCGTCCCGCGCCGAGAGCCGCGAAGCCTCCTCGAACGCGAACGCCCGGCACAGGAACGCGACCGCAGCCTCGGGGTCCTGGTAGGCCAGCTGGGGGAGCACAGCCTGGCGCTCGTCCCCGTCCGTGTCGCTCATAGTTCGGGGAGCGTAGGACCCGGCGCTCAGTTCCGCGGGGCCGGGCGGTCCAATAGGGGACCGTCATCAGAGGAGGAGCCTTTGGCCCACGGCCGGGACCATTCGGGCTGGCCCGTTCGGGTCGTCGTACCCGCACGGGTCGAGCCCGAGGACATCGAGCGCCTCTGTGAGCGGGTGCGGGCCGCGTGCCACGGACGGACGCGGCCGGTGCTGTGTGACCTCGGCCTCGTGGCCGTGCCCGACCTGATGGTGATCGACGCGCTGGCCCGGATGCGGCTGGTGGCGCGGCGGGCGGGCGGCTCGCTGGTCGTGGTGCGCCTGCGGCCGGACCTGGCCGAGCTGGTCGC
>DASRJN010000079.1:0-2571 GCA_035649455.1 Acidimicrobiales bacterium | reverse complement strand
GACACATCCCTCGGCTGGGTGGGCTTCGCATTCGCCCAGGGCGCCGGCGACCAGGTCAAGGAGCTGGGCGTCAAGGACGCCCCCGACGGCGAGTGCGTCCAGCCCGACGCCGAGACCATCGCCGACGGCAGCTACCCGCTGTCCCGGACGCTGTACATCTACGTCAACACCGACAAGGCTGATGAGAACCCGGCCGTTGCGGGCTTCGTCGACTTCTACCTCGACGGCCTGTCCGGCTTCGTGGAGGACACCGGCTACGTGGCACTCCCCGACGACAAGGCCGCCGAGACCACCTCGGCGTGGGAAGGCCGTTGACGCAATGAGCGAAGGCTCGTCCTCGAGCCTCGTGGGGCCGGGCACCACGCCCGGCCCCACGGCCGCGCTCGACCTGTCCGGCGATCCTCGCCGCCACCGTCGGGAGCGGGCCATGGGCACGCTGTTCCTCGCGGCCGCGGTCGGCTCGGTGGTCATCAGCGCGGCCATCATCTGGGCGCTGTTCTCGCGGGGTTGGGACTTCATCTCCCAGGCGTCATGGGGCGACGTCCTCACCGCCGACACCTGGAACCCCCGCCAGAACATGTACGGCCTGAGGCCCCTGATCGTGGCCACCCTCGTCGTCAGCGGGGTCGCCATGATCGTGGCCGTGCCGCTGGGGTTGGGGGCGGCCATCTACCTGGCCGAGTTCGCCCGGCCCCGCGTCCGGTCGTTCCTCAAGCCCATCCTCGAGGTGCTGGCCGGCGTGCCGTCCGTGGTGATCGCCTTCTTCGCCCTCGGCTGGATCGCCCCCCACATCGTGGGCACGCTCTTCGGCGAGGAGCACGGCCGGGGCGGCAGCATGCTCGCCGCCGGCATCGGCGTGGGCATCCTCGCCATCCCGCTGGTGGCCTCGGTCTCGGAGGACGCCATGCGGGCGGTGCCCAACTCGCTGCGAGAAGCCTCCTCCGGCCTCGGCGCCCGCAAGATGCACACCACCTTGCGGGTGGTGCTGCCCGCCGCGGTGTCGGGCCTGGTGGCGGCGTTCATCCTGGCCGTGTCACGGGCCATCGGCGAGACCATGGTGGTGTTCATCGCGGCTGGCGCGGCCAGCGTGGGTCAGTACTCGACCAACCCGCTCGACTCGGGCCTGACCATGACCGCGGCCATGGCGTCGCTGGCGTCGGGCACCGACAGCGTGAGGGGCGCGACGCTTGCCTACGCGAGCCTGTTCATGGTCGGCATCTTCTTGTTCTTCCTCACGCTCGGCCTCAACATCATCGGCAACTCCTTCGTGCGCCGCGTGCGCCAGGCCTACTAGGGGGAAGACGTGGCGCTCACCACCATCGCCGCCTCCCGAGGAGCCGTGCAGGGCAGCGTGGCCCGGGCCATCGAGGGCCGCCGCACCGACCTGAGGGGCCGGCTCTTCGAGCTGCTCCTCGCCGCCTGCCTGATCATCTCGCTGGTCGTGCTGGTCCTGATGATCTACGACGTACTGGGCGACGGCCTGTCGGTCTACGCCGACCGCGGCATCGACTTCCTCAACGGCGGCCTCTCGCAGTCGGCGGAACGGGCGGGCATCGCCCAGGGCATCATCGGCTCGTTCTGGATCGCCATATCGGTCCTCGTGGTGTCCATCCCGCTCGGGATCGGCGCCGCGGTCTACCTGGAGGAGTACGCGCCCCGCAACCGGCTGACCTCCTTCATCGAGATCAACGTGCGCAACCTGGCGGGCGTGCCCTCGGTGGTCTACGGCCTGCTGGGCCTGGCCATCTTCGTCGAGGCGCTGGGCGGCTTCGTCGGCAAGGACGACGCCTCGCATTCGACCCTCATCGCCGCCGGAATCACGCTCGCGGTGCTGGTTCTGCCCATCGTCATCATCACCACCACCGAAGCCATCCGGGCCGTGCCCATCGCGCTGCGCGAGGGGGCCTACGGCGTCGGCGCCACCCGCTGGGAGGTCATCCGCTCGCAGGTGCTGCCCTACGCCATGCCTGGCATCGTGACCGGCGGGCTGCTGGCCATCGCCCGGGCGGTGGGCGAGGCCGCGCCGCTGATCCTGGTGGGCGCGCTGACGGGCCTGGCGGGACGCTCGCCCGGCCTGAGCGTCGGCAGCGTGCTCGACCCCAGCTCGCTCGCCGACCGCTTCACCGCCATGCCCATCATCATCACCGCCTGGTCCCGGCTGCCGGACCCGGACTTCCGGATCCACAACGCGGCGGCCGCCATCATCGCCATGCTGACCTTCGTGCTGCTGGTGAACACCTTCGCCATCCTGCTACGCAACCGGTTCGAGAAGAAGAGGGCCGCATGACCGATCACACCGTCACCGACACGTCGGACGCGGTCGACGACGATGGGCCGATGCCTCAGGCCATCGAGGTTCCGGAGCACGAGCGGCGGGATCCCGAGAGCCTTCCGATCGTGTTCGAGGTGCGCGACCTGGCCGTGTACTACGGCGACTTCCGCGCCGTGCGGGAGGTCAACATCGACGTCCGCCAGCACGAGATCACCGCGTTCATCGGCCCGTCGGGCTGCGGCAAGACCACCGTGCTGCGCTGCTTCGACCGCATGAACGACCTCATCCCCGGGGCCCGC
>DASRJN010000078.1:0-4657 GCA_035649455.1 Acidimicrobiales bacterium | reverse complement strand
CTCGTTCACCTTCGGCTGATCGGCGACGGGAAACTGCATGGTCATGCCGATCGGGTGGGAGTCGTAGCCCCGGTCCGCCTCGTGGCGCTTCACCGTGTCGATCACCCAGTACTGCCACTCGGTCGAGTCTCCCCAGGCCGGGGGCTCGGACATCCCGAGGAACTCGGCGAACTCCGGGGTCGCCGAGCCGTCGCCGGACGACTCGTTGGCCACCTCCCAGAGCACATTGGGAAGGTCCTGCACCGTGTCGACGACCTGGTGGATGTAGGCCTCCTGGATCGCCTGGGTCCGGGGATCGAGGGGCAGGACCTGCAGGTCGTCGATGGACCCGGCGCTGATCCCGTTGACGTTGTTGAGCGCGTGGAAGGGATGGCCCTCGATGTGGTCGGGCGCCGGGCTGAGGTGCAGCGCCCAGCCGTCGAACAGCATCACCCCGACGTAGATCCCGGCGTCGCCGGCCTTCACGACCCGCTCCCGCAACCGGTCGAAGAACGCCGGATCGAAGCGCTCGAGGTCGAAGCGCGGCTGCCCGTCCTTGGCGAGACCCGGTCCGGGGCGCGCCCAGGGCTGCGGGCTCATGTTCAGGTGGTAGCTGCCGCCGGCGGCCTGGGAGCGGACCTGCTCCCAGCGCCACAGCCGGATGAAGTTATGGCCGCGCTCGGTGAGGAAGCGCAGGTAGCCGTCGTAGTCGAACCGCTCGGGCTCGGCGGGAGCCTCGGGGCCCGGTCCCATGCCGTCGTGGAGGTTGTTCCAGATGTGGGAGCCGGTGAGGTACACCGCGCGACCCGCGCCGTCGCCCGATGGGGCGGTGAAGTACCGGGGGTTCCTGGTCGACACGGTCAACGGACCGGCGACGGTCTTGGGCGCGGCGCTCATCCGGGGACTCCTCGTCATCGCTCAGCAGCAGTGCCAGCGCGCGAGGTTCGCACCCCGCGTCGCCCGGAACATCGGCCAGGTGGGTACGAAGGCAGCATTCGGCCGTATGCGCCGCGGCGCGGGGTAGGCAGACTGGCGGCATGACGGCCATGACGGGCACGGCATGACGGCCGGGTCGGTGCCGGCCGGGACACGTCGGCCATGATCTCGCCACAGACGGTGGTCCCGACCAGGCTCCCCGTGCGGCTGACGTCGTTCGTGGGCCGCGACGACGACGTCGCTCAGCTCGCCACCTGGCTCGAGCAGTCGAGGCTCGTGACGCTGTGTGGGCCGGGCGGTGCGGGCAAGACCAGGCTGGCCCTCGAGGTCGCAGCCCTTCAGGCGCACCGGTTCGAGGGTGGCGTGTGGTGGGTCGAGCTCGCCGCCCTGGTCGACGACGCCGGGGTTGCCGAGGCCGTCGCCGCGGCAGGGGGCGTGCTCGTCGAGCCGATCCGTGGCCCGCTCGCCTCGGTGGTCGTCCATGTCGGCGATCGCCGTGCGCTGCTGTGCATGGACGATGCCGAGCACCTGATCCCCGCCACAGCCGCGGCGGTCGAATCGGTCCTGGTCGGTTGCCCCGGCGTCACGGTGCTGGTCACCAGCCGCGAGCCGCTCGGCCTGCCCGGCGAGCTCGTGTCCCGGGTCCGGCCCCTGCGCGACGAGGATGCCCTCGCGCTCTTCGTCGATCGCGCCCGGCTCGTCCGACCCTCGTTCGCTCTCGACGCCTCGAGCCGCCGGGCGGCGCGGTCCATCGTGACCCGGCTCGATCGCATCCCGCTGGCCGTCGAGCTGGCCGCCGCCTGGCTCGGCACGCTCAGTCCCCAGCAGATCGATGCCGCCCTGGACGATCGGTTCAAGCTGCTCGTGCGAGGGCCTCGCCGCGCTCACCAGCGGCACCAGACGCTCGCGGCGTCGATCGACTGGAGCCATGCGCTCCTCGACGGGCCCGACCAGACCTTGTTCCGCCGGCTCGCCGTGTTCGCCGGCGGCTTCGGACTCGACGCGGCCGAGGCGATCGGGGCCGGGGGTTCGGTGCCACGCGACGAGGTCCTCCCCACGCTCGCCCGGCTGGTGGACAAGTCGCTCGTCATGGCGGACGAGCACGGCGGGGTGGTTCGCTACCGCCTGCTCGAGACGATCCGCGCCTACGCGGCCGCTCAGCTCGCCGACGCCGGCGAGACCGATCAGCGGCGCGAGCGCCATCTTGCCTGGTGCGCCGAGTTCGCCGAGTCGACCGCCCCGGACCGTGAGCGCCACCCGGACGCCTGGCGCCAGGCGCTGCTCGACGAGTACGGCAACCTGCGGGCCGCGCTCGATTGGGGCCTCTCGACGGGAGACGGTGCCGTCGCCCGCCGGCTCGCCGCGTCGCTGGCGTGGCTCTGGCACCTCGACCGGCGAGGCCGTGAAGGGCTGCAGTACCTCCGCCGGGCCATCGCGGTGGCGCCCGAGGATCGATCGCTCCTGCAGGCGCACCTGCTGACCGGGGTGGCGCTCGTGGCCGACACGGCCGACCCGCTGGACACGGAGTACGACGCGGCGACACGCGCCCTCGAGATCGCGATGTCCACCGGCGACGAGGCCCTCACGGCGCTGTGTCTCAACCTCGCCGCGGTCGGCGCCTTCTACACCGACTTCGACAGGGCCTGGGATCTGTGCGAGGAGGCTCATCGCGCCGCCGCGCTTGGTGGCAACCGGTTCGTGCTCGGCGGGACGCGCGCGCTGCAGGCGATCATCCTCCACCTGCGCGACCGGCACGACGAGGCCGAGGCGCTGATCGACGAGGCTGTGCGGGGTCACCTTCGGGTCCACCGCGGCGTGATGTCGACCCTGCTCGGCTTTCAGGCCTGGGGGGCGCTGGTGACCGGCGATGCGGCGCGAGCCGTCGAGCTCGCCGAGGCCGGGCTGCGGCTGGCCGAGCCGCTCTCCGACTACCTCCGGGTCGGTGCCGCCCGGGGACGGCTCGCCCACATCCTGGCCGTCCGGGGCGATGTCGAGAGCGCCCGCGAGGTCGTCGCCCCGGTCCTGCGGCTGCTCGAGGGCGCCGAAGGTGAGGCGTTCGTCCCCGGTCTCGGTCTCGTCATGGGTGTGCTGTCGCGGCAAGCCGGGAACCCGGACGAGGCGATCGCGTGGTTCGACCGCGATGCGCGCTCCACCGAACGGGGTGTCGCGACCTATCTCGCCGCGCAGGCGCTCCCCGAGCTCGGCGGCGCGATGATCGCCGTGGGCCGTCGCGACGAGGCCGCCGCGGTCCTCGACCGGGCCCTGGCGGTCGCCACCAGGCTCGGCATGCCCGGTGCTCGGGCCCAGGCCCTGGAAGCTCAGGCCGACCTGGCGGCCCGCCACCCCGACACGGCGCGTCGCGCGCTCGATCTCGCGCACGCGGCGCTCGCCCTGCGGGCCGACCACGGGCTCCGCGCCGGGGTCGTCGACAGCCTCGAATCGGTCGCACGACACGGTGCGGCCATCAAGGCGCCGGCCGACACCGTCCGGATCCTGGCGGCGAGCGAGACCGCCCGCGCCGCGCTGGCGATCAAGCGGGCTCCCGACCGCCAAGCCAGCGTCGATGGCGCGATCGAGGAGCTGCTCCGCAGACTCGGCCGCGATGCCTTCGAGACCGCATGGACCGAGGGGGCCCGCCTGAGCCTCACCGATGCGACTGCCTACGCCAGCCGAGCCCGGGGCGCCCGCAGCCGCCCCAGGTCGGGGCGCGACAGCCTGACGCCGACAGAGCAGGAGGTCGTCCGCCTCGTGGTCGACGGACTCACGAACCCGGCGATCGCCGCCAAGCTCTTCATGAGCCGTAGCACGGTCAAGGCCCATCTCACCCGTATCTACGCCAAGCTCGGCGTGGCGAACCGGACCGAGCTCGCCACGCGTGCGGCTCGCTGGCAGCACGCGTAGGGCGGCTCAGGCGTCGTCGGTCGGGCCGAACTCGCTCCGCCAGCCGAGGGCCTCCTTCCGGAGCGCCGTGTCCCACCACACGATCAGCCCGAACCCGACGATGAAGAGGGAGAGCGAGGCGACCGCCGCCCCCACCGTCGAACCCGGCTGCACGGCCACGAAGGCCCAGCCGGCGAGGACGGCCGGATAGATCAAGGCGGTTGCGACGGGCTCGTCGATGCCGACGGGCAGCTTCCAGCTTCCCAGCTTCGGAACGACCTCGTGCGGTCGTTGCTGGAACTGGCCATACCGGAGCTTCATATCCCACTCCAGCCGCCGTCCGTACTCGATCAGGTAGTGGCACCGCTTGATGCCGAAGATCTCGTAGGAGAGCAGGCCGAGCGTGACCACGAATCCGAACAACCCGGCCGCCACGTGCACGCCGCCACCACCGTCGGACTCCGTGGCTTGCGCCACCAGGAACACACCACCGCCGGAGGCGAGGGGAAGGAAGCCGAGGAGCTTGGCCCGAAAGTCGTCGATCGCGCGGTATGTGGCGCAGGTCTGGTCGTAGGCCTGCGCGGTTGCGGGCGATGGTGAACCTTCGACTTCTACCTCTGGTTGGGCTGTCACCGTGCCTCCTGTCGCCGGGTCCATAGATGGTGCAGCCGGGTGGCCTGATACGTACGTCGCGGAGCCGACGTACCGCGGGTGGGCCGGGCGGGGAGAATGTGCGTCCGTGACGCCGAAGTCCGTGACGCCGCCCTCGTTGACCTGGAGCGCGGTGCTGGCCCGCCGGATGGCCCGCCATGGGTTGACCGAGCCGGCGAAGGACATGGGGCCGGCCGACATCGCCGGGAGG
>DASRJN010000077.1:0-12961 GCA_035649455.1 Acidimicrobiales bacterium | reverse complement strand
GCGTTGGACACCTTGCGGGGCAGGAACTCGATGCCCCGGCGGGGCCCCTCGTGGTTGAACAGGATGCCGCTGGTGGCGTGCAGGCCGTAGGACTCGCGGTAGTTCACGGTGATCCAGTGGCCGTAGACCTTGGCCACGCCGTAGGGCGAGCGGGGGTAGAAGGGCGTGGACTCCCGCTGGGGCGTCTCCATCACCTTGCCGAACATCTCGCTGGAGGACGCCTGGTAGAAGCGGATCTTCGGGTCGATGATGCGGATGGCGTCGAGCATGCGGGTGACGCCGATGGCGGTGAACTCGCCGGTCAGCACCGGCTGCTGCCAGGAGGTGGGCACGAACGACTGGGCGGCCAGGTTGTAGACCTCGTCGGGCTGGTGCTCCTGCAGGATGGTCAGGATGGACACCTGGTCCAGCAGGTCGCCGTGCACGAAGGTGATGCGGTCCTGGAAGTGGCCGATGCGCTCCCAGTTCACCGTGCTGGTGCGCCGCACCATGCCCAGCACCTCGTAACCCTTGTCGAGCAGAAGCTCGGCCAGGTGGGATCCGTCCTGACCGGTGATGCCGGTGACTAGCGCTCTCTTGGTCACAATCGGGTCTCCTCCCACGGGCTGCTCCCCGTCGGGACCCCGGCGAAGCCCGTCAGGTTGTCAGCAGCCAAGGCGTGATCGCCAGTCGGCCAGCACGTCCGCCAACGTCTGCTCGAGCGGGATCGTCGGTTCCCAGCCGGTCACCCGGCGCAGGGCCCCGTTGTCTCCCACCAGGATCGGGATGTCGACCGGGCGCTGCAACCCCGGATCCGACACGAGGTGCATCGGCCGGGCCGCCATCGACAGCAGCACGTCCGCGATCTCCTTCACCGACACGGCCTCGCCCCGGCAGACGTTGTAGACGCCTCCGGGCTCGCCGTGCTCCATCAGCAGCCGGTAGGCCCGGACCACGTCGCGCACGTCGGTCACGTCCCGCAGTGGGGTCGTGTTGCCGATGGGGACCTCGTCGCCGCCGTCGCGCTCGTTCCGGGCGATGCGGGCGGCCAGCGACGGGGCCACGAAGTGGTCGCTCTGCCCCGGGCCCAGGTGGTTGAACGCGCGCACCCGCAGGACCGGGAGGCGATGCCCCAGCCACGCCTGCTGCGCCAGCGCGTCGGCCGCCACCTTGGATGCCGCGTAGGGGGACACCGGCCGCAGCGGCTGGTCCTCCCGCAAGGGCAGCTCGTCCTCCGACACCCGGCCGTACACATCGGCGCTGGTCACGGCCAGGACCCGCTCGGCGCCCGCCGCCCGCGCCGCCTCCAGCACGTTGAGGGTGCCCAGCGCGTTCGCCAGGAACGTCTCGCGGGCCGCCGACCAGCTGCCCCCCACGTCCGAGGCCCCGGCCAGGTGGTAGACGACCTGGGGCTTGGCCGCCATGACCGCCTCGGTCAGCGGCTCGGCGTCGGCGATGTCGATGCCGTCGACGTTGCGCTCCAGCTCGACGACCTCGTCACCTGTGTCCTCGAGGTGGCGCACCAGGTGCACGCCCACGAAGCCCCCCGCTCCGGTGACCAGAGTCCTCACGGTCGGTCATCGTAGGGGTTGACACCGCCATCTCGTGAACTCGATCACGTGGGCGACGAGGCCACCCGCCCGAACAGCTCGGCGAAGCGAGCGGCCGTGACGTCCCAGTGGTAGCCCGCCGCGACCCGGTGGCCCCGCTCGACCAGCGCGTCCCGGTGGGCGCGCTCGGCCAGCACCCGGCCGAGGGCGGCGGCCAGCGCCTCGGGGTCCTGGGGCGGGACCAGATCGGCGCCGTCCCCGCACACCTCGGGCAGCGCGCCCGCGCGGGTGGCCACGACCGGCACGCCCGCGGCCATGGCCTCGATGGGGGGCAGGCCGAAGCCCTCGTAGCGCGACGGATAGGCGAACACCGCGGCCTCCCGCAGAAGCGCGGCCCGGCCGGCGTCGTCGACCCAGCCGAGCCGGACCACCCGGTCACTGTGACGGGCGGCGGCGATGGCCCGCGTCAGCGCCTCGGCGCCCCAGCCGTCGGCGCCGGCGATGACCAGCCGCAGGTGCGGGTCGTCCGCGGCCAGGGCGTCGAACCCGGCTACCAGGGTCGGCAGGTCCTTGCGAGGCTCGACCGTGCCCACCGCCAGGACGTAGCGGTCGCCGCCGGCCAGCCGGGCGCCCTCGCCACCAGGACCGGAGCACGCGGCCGCGGGGGTGGCGACCCCGTGGGGGATGGCGACCACCCGATCGGGCTCCGCGCCGAAGTGGGCGATCACCTCCTCCCGCACGAACGCGGACGGGGTGTGGACCCAGGCGCCGCGGCCGATGGCCCGCCGGACCAGGTCGGGATAGGCCAGCGTGAACCCGTCGGCCAGCTCGGGGTAGTGGACCGTCGTCAGGTCGTGCACCGTGACCAGCGCTCCCGCCCGGGTGGGGGGGACGACGTAGTTGGGGCCCCAGACGACGTCGTGGCGGCCGATCCAGCGGTCGATGCGGGGGTGGTCGATGCGCCGCCACAGCTCGTGGAGCGGCCGGGCCGCCATCGGCCGGTCGACCACCGCCACCCCCGGCGGCGCCACCTCGGCCAGCCGGTTCCGGCCCCGCCACGTGACCGCATAGCCGGTCAGCGACACGTCCGCCCGAACGGCCAAGTGCGTGGTCAGCTCGCGCACGAAGACGCCGACGCCGGTGAGGCGGTCGAGCAGCGAGGTCAGGTCGACGGCGACCCGGCGCGCAGCCGGCGCGGCAGGCACGGCGGGCGACGGATCAGCCGTCGTCGGGCCGGGTGCGCTCGACCACCTGGCGCACCGTGGCGTCGAGCGCCTGCATGAGCTGGCGACGCTGCACCTGGAGGTGCTGGAAGCCCAGGATGCCCAGCCCCACGGCCGTGTACACGGTGTTCTCGACCCGCCTGGAGACGTCCTCGACGGAGATGGGGGCCATGGCTTCGACCCTACACCGGCCACGCCGGGGGGTCCGCGGCCCGGCCCCGGCCCAGCGCTACCCTGCGCGCGTCGTGGAGCCGGAAGCAAAGCCCGCCGCCCCGCGGCCCGTGGTCGTAGTGATGGTGACCCACGACCCGCCGGCTGACCGGCGCGACGCGTTGCTGGCCGCGCTGGCCGCCCAGGACCACCCCAACCTCGACGTGCTGGTCGTCGACACCGGCGAGGACGACGTCACCGAGCGGGTCCACGCCGTGCTGCCCGAGGCGCGGATCGAGCGCCGGCCCGCGGCCGGAGGGTTCGGGGCCGCGGCCAACACCGTGCTCGATCTGGTGTCCGGAGCGGAGTACTACGTGTTCTGCCACGACGACGTCGAGCCCGACGCCGGCGCGGTGTCGGCCCTGGTGGCGGCGGCCGAGCACTGGGATGCCGACGTCGTGGGGCCCAAGCTCGTGGCCACCGACGACGATCGCCGGCTGCTGCAGTTCGGCGTCACCGTGGACAGGGTGGGCGTGAGCCTGCCGCTGGTCGAGCGCCGCGAGCTGGACCAGGGCCAGCACGATGGCTTGCGGGACGTCTTCGCGGTGCCGGGAGCCTTCACCCTGGTGCGAGCCTCGGCCTTCGCCGAAGTGGGTGGGTTCGACGAGGCCATCAGCTTCCTCAACGACGACCTCAGCCTGTGCTGGCGCATCCGTGTCGCCGGGGGCCGCGTGCTGGTGACCTCGGCCGCTCGCGTGCGCCACGCCGAGGCCTTCGCCTCCCGTCCCCGAGGGCGTGCCGCGCCGGGCCTGGCCGGGCGGCACCGGGTGCGGGTGCTGCTCACCAGCTACCGGGGCTGGAGCCTGGTCACCATCGTGCCCCAGGCCCTGGCGCTGGCGGTCGTCGAGGCGGTCACCGCGCTGATCACCGGGCGGGTCGGGCGGGCCTGGGCCGCGCTCGCCGCCTGGCCGTGGAACCTGGCCCGGCTCGGCTCGCTGCTCGACGCCCGCCGGGCGGTGCGGTCGTTCCGGAGGGTCAAGGACCACGAGGTTCGGCGCTACCAGGCCCGAGGTCTGGTGGCCCCGCGAGTGCGGCGGCTGCGGGTCGAGGGCAACGGCATGGCGGCCGGGGGCCGGTGGGCCGCCGGGCGCCGGGTGGCGGCGGTGCCCGAGCGAGGCCACATGACCGTCGATCCGACGGCCTGGGCGCCCGCCACCGTGGCGGTGGCGATGGTCATCGCCGGGGTCCTGCTGTTCGGCTCGCGCCACCTCGTCACCCGCAACGTCCCGGCGGTGGGCGAGCTGGTGCCGTTCGGCAGCCACGCCGGGGACCTGCTCGGCTCGTGGGCCAGTGGCGTGCGCCCGTCCGGCGTGGCGGGCGGGCCGGCGGCGCCGACGCTGGCCGGCGTCTCCGGGGCCCTGGGCTTCCTGCTGGGCGGACACCTCGCGCTCGCCCGCACGCTGCTGACCGTGGGCCTGCTGGCCCTGGGTGTCATCGGCGCCCACCGGCTGGGCCGGTCGCTGGGGTCGAAGGTCGCCCAGGTGGCCGGCGCGCTGGCCTATGCGGCCCTGCCCCTGCCCTACGAGGCGCTCGCCACCGGGCGCTGGACCGTGCTCGGTGCCTGGGCCGGTGCCCCGTGGATGCTGCGGCGCCTCGCCCTCGCCTCGGGCAAAGCACCGTTCGGCGCCGAGGCCGGCCGCCGTCGCCTGGTGCTGCAGGTGGTGGCCGCGGGCGCGGTGACCGCCCTGGTGGGGCTGGTGGTCCCGCAGGCGCCGGTGCTCCTGGTGCTGATGGGGTTGGCGCTGGCCCTGGGCACGCTGCTCGGATTGGAGGGGCGCGGCGTCGTGCCCGTGCTGATCACCGCGATCGGCGGCGCCGGGGTGGCGGGCCTGCTGCTGTTGCCGACCACGCTCGACGTGCTGGGCTCGCCGGCCGCGTTCCGGGCGTGGTTGGGCGGCCCCACGCTGGCCGAAGCCGGGGACACCGCCTGGGCGCCCGCAGTGGCGCTGGTGGCGGGGGCGGCGCTCGTCCCGCTGCTGGTGGGGCGGCAGTGGCGCCTGGGTTGGGCGTTGCGGGCCTGGACGCTGGTGGCCGCGTGCGGGGCGGTGGTGTGGGCCGGCGAGCAGGGACTCCTCGGTGGGCCTCGGCCCGACCCGGGCGTGGTGCTGGCGCCGGCCGCGGCAGGGCTGGCGCTGGCCGTCGGGCTGGGGGTGGCGGCCATCCCCGCGGACGTGACCCCGCGGTCCTGGCGCTTCGGGCTGCGCCGCCTGGTGGTGGCGGCCGGGGCGGTGGCCCTGCTGGCCGCGACGGTCCCCACCGGCCGGGCCTCGCTGGACGGCCGCTGGGGCATGCCGCCCACCAGCTACGCCCGGGTGGTGAGCTTCATGGACCGGGACCCGGCCGGCGCGGCTGCCCGGGTCGTGTGGGTCGGCGACCCCGCGCTGATCCCGGGCGGGGAGGGCTGGGCGCTGCGCCGCGGCCTCACCTTCACCACCTCGATCCCGTCGCTGCCCGTGGTGGCCGACCTGTGGCCCGCCACCGGTTCCGCCCGAGCCGTCCCCGTCCGCCGGGCGCTGAACGCCGCGGTCGACGGCGAGACGACTCGGCTGGGCGCGGCGCTGGCATCGGCCGGTGTCGCCTACGTGGCCGTCCCGCTGACGCTCGCTCCCGGCGACGACACGCCCGCCGCGCCCGCCACCCGGGACCTGACCGGCGCGCTGGCCGAGCAGCTCGACCTCAAGCAGGTCCAGGTCGACCGTGACCTGGTGCTCTACCGCAACGACGCCTTCGACCCCGAGGCCGCGACCCGCGCCGGGCCGCCTGCGTCCGATGGGATGCGGCCCGCGTCCGCGGCCCAGCTGGCGCTCTGGCTGGTGGTGCTGGCCCTCGTCGTGCGCCTGCGGTTCGCGCTGTCTCCGGCCGCGACGCCGGCGAAGCCACTGGCCCACCTGCACGTCGACACCGTGCGCCGGCCCGAGCCCGGGACGGATGCCGACGCCGACCGCGTAGAGGTCGGGGTGTGACCGACAACGGGTCCCATCAGCCGGCCCACCACCGGGGCCGGAGCCGCCCGCGACCGGAGCGGGGGCCGGGCGACCGGCGGAGCCTGGCCGTGCGGGGCTTCGCCGTGGTCATGGCGGGTGGCGCGGTGGCGGCCGCGGTGGCGCTGGGGACCGCCGGGAACTCCGGCGCGGACGAGGCCCGGGCGTCCGACGAGCGGGTGGGGGCGGCGATGCCGGTGGTGGCTCCGACCTCGGCGGCCACCTCGACCTGGTACTGCACCGCGGGTACGGCCGCGCCCGACGGCATGGCCGATCACACCGTGGTGATGGCCAATCCCGGCGACGCGGACCGCGTCGCGACGGTGACCGTCGTGGCGGGCGATCTGCGCCGGCCGGACGTCCCGCCCGCGGGCGCGCTTCCCGCCCCCGTGGTCCGTCAGGTGCCGGTCGCCGCGGGCCAGCGGGTGGCGCTACGCCTGGGCGACGTGCTGCAGGCCCCGCTGGCGGCGGCGGTGGTCGAGGTCGACGGCGGCGGCGTGGCGGTCGAGCACGAGGTGAGCGGCCCGCAGGGGGCGGACGTGACGCCGTGCTCCAGCTTCGCCGCCCCCGCCTGGCACTTCGCCTGGGGGACCACCACGCGGGACGCCCGGGAGCTGGTGGTGTTCTTCAACCCGTTCCCCAGCCCCGCCACGATCGACGGCGTGTTCATGACCGAGGACGGGCCCCGCGAGCCGACCCGCCTCCAGGGCTTCCCGGTCCCGCCCCGCAGCGTGGTCGGCATCGACCTGGGCGACGACGTCACCCGCAGCGAGCAGGTGGCGGCGACGTTCCGCGCCCGCAGCGGCCGGGTGGTGGTCGAGCGCCTGACCCAGCACGACGGCAGCCTCGGCGTCCGCGGCCTGACGCTGGGCCTGGGCGCGCCCGAGGCCGCCTCCACCTGGGTGTTCGCCGGCGGTGAGGCCTCGGTGCCCAGCCCGGTGACCCCGGCCCCCGGCGCCGACCTCACCACCACGACCACCTCCAGCACTACGACCACGACGGCGGCGTCGACGACCACAACGAGCGCGTCGACCGGTGCGAGCGCAGCCGACCGAGACGACGACGTGGCCACCAGCGAGAAGATCGTGGTCTACAACCCCGGCGAGGAGCGGGCGAAGGTCGAGGTGCGGCTGCAGCCGGGGGCCGACGCCGAGGGTGGCGTCCCCCAGCCGTTCCACCTCACCGTGGCCGGCGGTGGCTACGAGGTCATCGACTACGGCGCCCAGCCGCGGGTCAGCCCTGGGGTCGACCACGCCACCGTGGTCCATGCGACCAACGGCGTGCCGGTGGTGGTCGAGCGCGTCACGGTGGACACCATCCCCCAGCCCCCGCCGCCCGCCGGCCGGCGGCGCACCGCGCCGCAGCCCCCGCCGGGCGAGATGACCGCCAGCACGGGCGCCCCCTATGCGGCCCGGGACTGGACGTTCCCCACGCTGTCGCTCAGCGACGGCGGCACGGCCGGGTTCGCCGTCTACAACCCCGACCCCGACCACGCGGTCCGGGTCGAGCTCCGCGCGCTGGGCGACAGCGCCGAGGGCACCGGCACGACCGTCGTCCGAGTTCCGGCCGGCGGGCGGGCCGGCATCCCGTTCGATCCCTTCGTGGCGGCCGCCGCCGACGGTGTCGTCGTGCGGGCCCCTCGACCGGTGGTGGTGGACCGCCTCGTGTCCGAGCGCGACGGGCGCCGCCTGGCCCTCGGGCCCGGCCTCCCGGCCCTGGACGGCGCCCTGCCCCTGGCCGCGCCGGCCGGCGGCTGACCGCTCTGGCGGGGAACGCGCGCGGGCGCGACCATCGGGGCGTGGAGCGCCTCGTGCTCGTGGCCGTGCTGGTGGTGGTAGCGGTCGTCATCGCCGCGATCATCAACCGGCGCCGGCGCCCGCCCGCGCCCACCAACGTGACCCACACGATGCCCGACCAGCTCGACCGGGCCGACTTCGATCGCCCCGAGGCGCCCTGGCTGGTGGCCGTGTTCTCCTCCGCCGCCTGCACGTCGTGCCGGGGCGTGTGGGACAAGGCCCAGCACCTCGACGGCGACGAGGTGGCGGTCCAGGAGATCGAGGTGGGTGCGGCGCGCGCCCTGCACCAGCGCTACCGGATCACCGCCGTGCCCGCCGTCGTCGTGGCCGATGCCGACGGCGTCGTGCGGGCCGGCTTCCTCGGCCCCGTCACAGCCACCGATCTGTGGGCGACGGTGGCCGAGCTACGCGAGCCCGGGACGCTCCCGGCCGAGGGCTGCGACCACGGGGTCGATCCGCCGAGCCCGGAAGCCGAAAAGCTCAGGTAGGCGGAGCCGGCGGCGGGGGGATCGGCGGGCGGGAGCCGGCCAAGGCGTCGCTCGGGGCCGTTACAGGAGCATCGGGGCCGCGGCCGGGGCCGATCTCGACGCCACGGTCGCGGGGCCCGTCGCCCGCGTCGCCGTTGCCGCCGACGGGCTTGCCGCCGCCGAGGGCGATGAGCCGGTTCACCTCGGCACCGTCGATCGTCTCGCGCTCCAGCAGGGCCCGCGCCACGAGGTCGAGGCCGTTGCGATGCTCGCGCAGGACCTCGCGGCAGCGGTCCTCCTGCTCCCGCAGGATCCGCTCGACCTCCTCGTCGATGACGCGGGCGGTCTCGTCGGAGTAGTCGCGCGTGTGGATCAGGTCCTCGCCCAGGAACACCTGGCCGCTCGACCCCCACGCCATGGGGCCGACCCGGGATGACATGCCCCACTCGGCCACCATCTTGCGGGCCAGCTCGGTCGAGCCCACGAGGTCGTTGTTGGCGCCGGTGGAGATCACGCCGAACACCAGCTCCTCGGCGCAACGCCCGCCCATGCGCACCACCAGGCTGTCCTGGATGTAGTCCTGGCGGTAGATGTGCTTCTCGTCGACGGGGAGCTGCTGGGTGACACCGAGAGCCATGCCGATGGGCAGGATCGTCACCTTGTGCACGGGGTCGGCGTTGGGGAGCACCGCGGCGCACACCGCGTGGCCGGCCTCGTGGTAGGCGATGACCTCTTTCTCGGCCTCGGACAGCGCCATCGAGTCGCGACGCGCGCCCATCAGCACCCGGTCCCGGGCCTGCTCGAAGTCCGTGTCGCGGATCTCGTCCTGGCCCGCCCGCACCGCGAACAGCGCGGCCTCGTTGACGAGGTTGGCCAGGTCCGCACCGGACATGCCGGGCGTGCCCCGGGCCACCACGTCGAGGTCGACGTCGGGGGCCAGCCGCTTGGACTTGGCGTGCACGGCGAGGATGGCCCGGCGCTCGTCGACCTCGGGCAGCGGGACCACCACCTGGCGGTCGAAGCGGCCCGGCCGCAGCAGCGCAGGGTCGAGGATGTCCGGCCGGTTGGTGGCCGCCATCATCACGATGCCCTCGGTGGCCTCGAAGCCGTCCATCTCGGACAGCATCTGGTTGAGGGTCTGCTCACGCTCGTCGTGGCCGCCGCCGAGGCCCGCGCCCCGCTTGCGGCCGATCGAGTCGATCTCGTCCACGAAGATGATGGCCCGGCCCAGCTTGCGGGCGTTCTGGAACAGATCGCGCACCCGGCTGGCGCCGACACCCACGAACATCTCCATGAAGTCCGAGCCGGTCACCGACAGGAACGGCACCCCGGCCTCGCCGGCCACCGCTCGGGCGATCAGCGTCTTGCCGGTGCCGGGCGGGCCGACGAGCAGCACGCCCTTGGGGATGCGGGCGCCGATCTCGGCGAACCGCTCGGGGTGCTTGAGGAAGTCGACGACCTCGGTGATCTCCTGCTTGACGCCTTCGTAGCCGGCCACGTCCGCGAAGGTCGTGCCCGGCCGCTCGGTGGAGTAGGTCTTGGCCCGGCTGCGCCCGATGGACATGATCCCGCCCATCTGGCTCTGGGCCCTCCGTTGGAGCAGCCAGAAGATGCCGACGAACAGCGCCACCGGGATGAGCAGGGGTAGCAGCGCCTCGAATATGGACGGCTGGGGGTTGGAGAACTCGACGTTGACGTCGTGCTCCCGGAACAGCGCCAGGTCCTCCTCCGGGGGCTCGTTGGGCCCGTTGCTGGAGAACTCGGTGCCGTCGTCCAGCGTGCCGGTGATGTTGCCGCCGTTGTTCGACCAGGTGATCTTCTCGACCTGATCGGCCGCCACCTTGGTGCGCAGCTCGGTGTAGCTGATGCTCTTGCGGCTGTCGCGCGACATGACGCTGGGGAGGAGGAGGACTGCGGCCAGCACCCCACCCAGCACCCAGATCGTCCAGCGGGGCATCTGCTCACGGCCACCGGCACCCTGCCCACGCGACGATCGCCCCGGCGGCGGCGGGGGAGGAGGCGGAGGCGGTGGCTGACTCATGGATCACAGGATACGGGCGGATGGACAGGGAACTGCCATCGACACGCAAGGTAGGCCCGGTGCCGCGAGCGGTCGTCCACGCTACGTAGGGTTCGCGGTACTCGCTAGCTTGTGGCGCCATGAACCGTGCCTGCGCCCGCCCCGCGTGCGGCCATCCCGCGGTGGCGACGTTCGTGTACGACTACCAGGCCCGCACCACCTGGCTGGATCAGCTGGCGCGGGAGCGCCACCCGATGGCCTACGACCTCTGCACGGGGCACGCCGACGCGCTCACGGTGCCGCGGGGCTGGCAGCTGGTCGACCGGCGCGCCGGGGCAACCTTCGGGGGTGCCCTCGCCTCGTGAGCCGCGATGCGAACATCGCAGTGAGCCCCGCCGCGTCCCCGTCTACGGCACGGCCCTCGCGGCCACGTAGCCTGGTGCGGTGTCCGAGCCCGACCAGGCGTTGATCGCGCCCGACGACGAGCGCATCCCCGTCCGGTGGGGGCTCGGTGACGCCGCCGCCGGCTGGCTGCTCGCCCAGGTCGGCGGCTTCGTCGCCATCGTGATCGTGGCCGCCCTGAGCGGCACGCAGGCCGAGTCCAGCGAGGACCTCTCGCTCGGCTGGCTCGCCGTGGCCCAGTTGGGCCTGTGGGCCGGCCTGGGCGGCGTTCCCTTTCTGGCGGCGCGGCTCAAGGGCAACGGGGTGGTCGTCGACTTCGGCCTCCGGGCCAAGCTGGTCGATCCCCTCATCGGTCTCGGCGTCGGCCTGGGCACCCAGTTCATCCTGGTCCCCGCGCTCTACATCCCCATCTTCTGGCTGTTCGACGTCACGTCGAACGATCTGGAGGAGCCGGCCCGCGGGCTCACCGACCGCGCCACCGACCCGCTCGGGGTCGTGCTGCTGGTGCTCATCGTGGGGATCGGCGCCCCCATCATCGAGGAGCTGTTCTACCGGGGCCTGCTGCTGCGCTCGCTCGAGCGGCGCTTCCACCAGGAGTGGATCGCGGTCGGCGGTTCCGCCGTGCTGTTCGCGGCCTCGCACTTCCAGCTGCTCCAGTTCCCGGCCCTGGCGCTGCTCGGCGTGATCCTCGCCCTGCTGGTGCAGCGCACCGGCAGGCTCGGTCCGGCCATCGCCACCCACATGGTGTTCAACCTGATCACCGTGACGTTCCTGGTGCTGTCGTGAGCCTCGACACCGACGTGGGGACCGCGCCCGAGGCGCCGTACGACGCCGGTGTGGCCGGCGACGAGGACTGGGTCGAGGCCCCCGCCTGGGACGACGGCGAGGTCGCAGCCCAGCGCGAGCGGGTGAGATGGATCATCGACCTGGTCGTGGTGGGGCTGTGCGTGGCCTTTGCCCTCTGGCACCTGCAGCCGGACCTGCTGCTGCGCAACACCACCCCGGCCGGCGGCGACATGGGCGCCCACGTGTGGGGCCCCGCCTACCTGCGGGACCACCTGCTGCCCCACGGCCAGGTGACCGGCTGGACGCCCGACTGGTACGCCGGCTTCCCCGCCTACCAGTTCTACATGGTGGTCCCGTCGCTGGTCATCGTGGCGCTCAACGCCGGGATCCACGGGCTGGGCGGGCTGATCCCCGCGGTCGTGGGCGTCGCGTTCATCGCCGTGGCCGTGATCCGTCGCCACGACCAGCGGGTGCGCCGGCTCGCCATCGCCGGCGCGGCAGTGGCCCTGCTGCTGGTCGGACTGCCCTACGGCGTGGCGTTCAAGCTGGTGTCGGTCAGCGGCATCGCCACCCTGCCCATCGCGGCGTATGCCTTCGGGCGGCTGGCGGGCCTGCGCTTCCCCACCCCGGCCGTGCTCGCGGTGGGCACGCTGCCCTACTTGTTCTACCGGGGCTACACCATCTACGGCGGCAACATCGCGTCGACCCTGGCGGGCGAGTTCGCCTTCTCCATGTCGCTCAGCCTCGCGCTGGTCTACCTGGGCCTGGTGTTCAAGGGCCTGGAGACCGGCCGCTACCGGGCCCTGGCCGCGATCACGCTCGCGCTGACCGGGCTGTGCCACCTCATCCCCGCGTTCTGGGCCCTGGGCGCCACCGCGGTGGTGGTGGCGGTCCGCTTCCGGCGCTCGTCCTCGTCCGGCGAGCTGGGCTACGGCCTGCTGGCGCTGGCCGCCGTGCTGGCCATGCCGGCTGCGCTGCAGGTGGCGCTGTCACCGCTGTTCGACACCCGGGTGACGACGCTGGCCCTGATCCCGCTGGCCTTCGGCGTGATCGTGGCGGCGGTCGCCCTGTGGGTGCTGTCCGACAGCGTCCGCTGGCTGACGCCCACGCTGGTGGTCGGGGGCCTGCTGTCGACGTGGTGGGTGGGGCCCTTCTACCTGCGGCAGCAGTACGTCAACGACATGGGCTGGGACAAGCTGCCCTACTACAAGGCCGATCCCCCCGAGACGATATGGAAGTACCTGCTGCCCCGGGCCACGCCCGACGTGGACCTGCGCTGGGCCTTCGCCCTGGCGCTGGTGGGCGCGGGGCTGGCCCTGGCGTTGCGCCTGAGGGCAGGGATCTTCCTGGCCGTGGTCACGGTCGGCGTCGGCGTGGCGTTCGTCGTCGTTCCCGAGGGCCGGCTATGGAACGGCCGGCTGCTGCCGTTCTATTACCTGACCGCCATCCTGCTGGCCTTCCTCGGCGTGTCCGAGACGATGCGCACGGCCATGACCGCGGCCCGGGCGCCGGACTGGACCCGAGACGCCCACGTGCGGCGCACGGTG
>DASRJN010000076.1:0-10122 GCA_035649455.1 Acidimicrobiales bacterium | reverse complement strand
GCGGTTGATGAAGCGGGCGTGCGCCTGCATCTCGCCGAACAGCACCGACAGCGCGCCGCCGACGGTCTTGGCGTGCCCCGCGATGGGCCGCTCGAGGTCAGCGGGCGTGAGCTCGTCGACGGACGTGCGCACAGCGGCGAGCCGGCCCCGCACCACCTCGCACGCCTCGCCGAACGTGGGCCGGGCGTCGGGGTCGATGGACGTGCCCGGCAGCTGGGGCGGCATGAACGTGGGCGGCAGCGCCATCGGGTGGAACGGGTCCTCCTCCCCGAGGACCGCCTTCGACAGCCACAGGTCGACGATGAGCACGACGTGGCGGAGCGAGTCGACCGTGCACCACTCGCCGTTGACGCTGCGGTGCAGCTCCTCGTCCGAGAACGACCCGGCGCGAACCATGGTCCTCTCGAGGGCATCGGTCGCTTCGGCGGCGGACTGGCGCGCTTCCTCCACGCTTGCCACCGGCACGACCGGCGGCGGAGGCGACGGAGGCGACGCCCGGAACTGCGCCGCGCCCTCACCTGGTTCCGCGTCAGCCATGAGCTCGCCCCCTTCGCCCGCGCCCGTGATCACACCAGTCCCCCGAGCGTGGAGGCGAGGCTAGCCACCGACCGATGCAGGTTTCAGCTGCTGACCATCGCATCGGCGCGTTCCCAGGGGCGGTCCTCGGCCAGGAACGGAAGCTCTTCCGCCATCCAGCCCTCGTAGCCCTCGGCGTCGATCTCGCCCGCGGCGACGCGCTCGCGACTGCGCCGCTCGGTGACCGCGGGATCGGCGTCGACCCAGATCAAGGTGTGATCCTCGATAGCCAGCAGGTCGGCCTCGGGCAGGATGACCTGGCTGCGTTCGCTCGCCGGCATCCGGAGGAAGTCGAGCCGGAACCTGCCATGGGGCGTGAACGCGAACGAGAGGGCCTGGCCCCGGTAGACGTTGAGCGCCTGCCGGCGACGTCCCAGCTCGTCGAGCAACGCCCGGGCCATCTGCTGATCGGGTGCGAGGACCTCGAGGGTCAGCCGCGACTCGAAATGCGAGCGTTCGTCACCGGCCATGACGAGCACGGCGAGTGGGGTGTCCTGCCACGTCCCCAGATAGAGCGCCAGCTGGGCGCACGCCAGGTCGAACCGGGCGGCGGCGACGGCCGTTCTCCTGGCAACGATCGCGGGCGGGATCGCCCTCGGCGGGTCCCGCTACACCGAGACGGCCGCCGAGCGGGACGCCCGCGAAGAGCTGCTCGACGAGGAGCGGCGCCAGCTGAGCCAGTCTCCGGAACAGGAGCTCCAGGAGCTGGCGGCCTTCTACGAGGCGAAGGGCCTGGCGCCCGACCTGGCGCGCGCCGTCGCGGTCGAGCTCAGCGCGGCCGACGCCCTAGCCGCCCACGCCGAGGAGGAGCACGGCATCGAGGTCGACGAGCCCGGGCCGTCGCCGCTCGCGTTGGCGACCGCCTCCGGGCTCGTGTTCGTGCTGGGCGCGCTGTTCGTGGTGCTGACGGCGGTGCACACCCCGTCGCACCTGCGGGTCCCGGCGACCTTCTTCGCCGTCACCATCGGGCTCGCCCTGACCTCGGTCGTGGTCGCCCGCTGGGGCGACGTGCCGCTCGGTCGCACGGTGGCCCGCAACGTCGCCATCGGCCTCACCTCGATGGCCGTCGCGTTCGCGGTCGGCTCCCTGGTCGAAGTGTGACCGCCGGTCACTTCCAGGCGTGGAAGACGGCGCGGTGCCGGTTGAGGGCGTCGAGCATCCCGCGGCGACTCGGGCCACGGAGATGCCGGGCCCAGCCCCCCAGCCGGGCGGGCAGTGACCGCTTCCAGACGATGTCGACGCGGGAGAAGCCCGCCACCCGCAAGGCGGCGGTCACGGCCGCGGGGTTGAGGCCCCACCAGTTGGTCGGATCCGTGTTGAGCTCGGTCGCCGGGTAGAAGGCGGCGGCCGGCCTGCGCAGGAGCATCAGGTCGACCTCGGTCTCGATGATGGCCTGCCCGGCCGTGACCGAGGCGACGCGCTCCACGGCACCCATCGGATCCTTCACGTGGTAGAGCACCCCGAGGAACAGCACGACGTCGAACGTCCCGACGGTCTCGGGGCTTAGGTCGAACACGTCGATCGTCCGGTCCTCGACGGCCGATCCGAGGGCCTCCCGGGCGAGCTCGAACGCGGCCTTGTCGCCCCAACCGTCGCCGGCCCACGAGTACGAGTCGGTGGCCAGCACCCGCTCGGCGCCTCGCCGCTCCGCCTCGAAGGACCAGGCGCCGTCCCACGCCCCGATGTCGAGCACGCTCTTGCCGGAGAGGTCCTCCGGCAGGCCCAGCCGTGGCAAGGTCTCGGACGGATCGTTGACCCCCGGAGTGCGGACGCCGGGAGCGAGGTCGAGCTGGTGATACCACGGAAGCGCCGCCACCCGTTCGCGCAGGTCCGGTCCAGTAGCCATCCGGCGGACACTACCGGCCACCCCCGGCCTCGCCGCCAGTGCCGGAGTCACGCGGGCAGCGCGCCGGGATGGCCATCCTCCACGACGAAGCTGGCGAAGGTCTCGATCGGTGCGCGGTGCATTCCCACCCGCTCGACGTAGCGCAGGTCGGCCTGCAGCAGGTGGCGGTCCACCGCACACCGGACGTAGCCCTTGCGGTCGCCCTCGAAGAACTTGATGTGGGGGTTGAACTGGATCATCGGCCCGTAATACGGGCCGTACACCGGGCCGTCGCCGTTGGAGGTCACCGCGGGAGCCAGGATCTCGGTGGCGACGACCGGCGAGGCCGGGTCCCTGAAGTCGGGGTGCACGTCGTTGACGAAGGTGGAGTGCCAGCCGACCTCGAGGTTGCCGGCCCCGGCGAGCCCGCCGTCCGCGGTCAGCGGATCCGGCGCCAGGCGGGTCCAGAGCACGACGCCGTTGGGCAGCGGGTCGCCCGATGCGACCCCGAGCGTGAACGGATTCGACGCCAACCGAGGCAGGCGTGGCAGCCCGCGGGCCAGCGCCTTGTCGCCCCCGAACGCGACGAGCACCCCTGCCGCCGCTCCCCCTGCCAGCACCTGCCGCCGCGTGATCCGGCTGCGACCCGGCATCGCGCACCGCCGCTCGTCGACACCCCGGGCTCCGAGTCTGACGGCCGCAGGCGAACGGATCGTGGCCGCCGATCGACGCCAGGCCGAACCGTTGGTGGCGCGCCGGCGCCCGGATCGTCGCCCGTCGCCGGTGGCGTATCTGACGCGTCGGTCACGGTCGTTCGCCCCTACCCCGGTGGTCCCCCGGGGATGACGATGGACGCGGTAGCGCGGGGAGGTCGGCTCATGGCAGTCGTCACGAGATCGGTACACGACAGGCGGACGCTCTGGCGGGGCTTCGGGCTGGGCGCGCTCGCTGCGGTGGTGGCGATCGCCGGGGTGGCGGCGCTCGCCAACCTGGCGACCGACGATGACGGCGGCACGATCGGGGGCTCGGGCGTCGAGGTCACCGATCAACGCGAGCTCGCGCCGTTCGCGGCGGTCGAGCTGGCGGGAGCCAACACCGTGGCCGTCCGCGTCGGGACGGCCCAGGCCGTCGCGGTCACCGGCGACGACAACCTCGTGGACAAGGTGACGACAACGGTGCGCGCCGACCGCCTCGTCATCGACGACCGCGGCGCCTTCGACACCGAGGCACCCATGAGCGTCACCGTCTCGGTGCCGTCACTCGACGCCCTGAGCCTGAGCGGGACGGGCACCGTGACCGTCGTCGGCCTTACAGGCCCTGAGCTCACCGTGGACCTGTCGGGCACCGGGACCCTGGTCGCCTCGGGCAGTGTCGACCGCCTGACCGCCACGCAGTCCGGGCTCGGGACGCTGGAGCTGGGGGGCCTGGCCGCCCGGGACGTGATCGCCCGCCTGGAGGGCACCGGCGACGTCAAGGTCCAGGCACTCTCGACGCTCGACGCCACGCTGACCGGGACGGGCTCGATCGTCTATTCCGGCTCGCCGACGGTGACGACGCACAACACGGGCGTGGGGTCCGTTACCGCCGAGTAAGAACGCCGCACGCGCCCTACGATTCCGACATGGGGAACGCGCTGTCGGGGAGGCGGCCGATCTCGGTCGTCGTAGCAACCATCGTCCTGATCACCGGGCTGGGCATGACCGGGGCGCAGCCCGCGGGGGCGGTAGCCCCACCCATCGTCAACTCTCCGTCGACGATCAGCCGGCTGATCCCGATGTACGCCCTGCGCAAGGCCGTCCCGCCACCGATGGCGGGTGGAGCCACAGTGAGCCACATCGTGGTCACCGATCCGGACGAGTGGAGGAGCCTGCGCGCGAACGGCTGGCAGATGGACTCCACCGGCACCACCAACTGCGACGGGATCATCGGCTACCTGTTCGACCGGCCCACGACCTGGGGCGCCGGCTCGGGGCATACCAAGCCCGTGCATCGGTTCTACAACCCGGCCTTCAACGGCTACTTCCTCAACACCACCGATGACCAAGCGTTCATCGACGCCCTGCGCATCCACTACGGCTTCGAGGACCAGGGGATCATCGGCCACGGGTTCACCACCGCCACGCCGGGCGGGACGCACCCGGCCGCCCCTCTGCGTGAGTTCCTGAACGGCGCGACCAAGGAGCTCTACTACTCGACGAACGTCGCTCCGCCCGGCCCCGGCTACACCGACCGGGGCGCCATGGGGTATGTGCGCCCGGCCGGGCCGGCGAGCACCGACCAGGCCGTGCCGGACACCCAGCCCGCCGCCGCGCAGCTCTGCCCCGTGTCGATGCTGACCAGGACGATCGACGGCATGCCCTGGCACCTCGCCACCAGCAGCATGACCGAGCGCGCGGCCGAGCTCGCCTCGGGCTGGACCGTCGAGTCCACCGACGTTCCGGCGTCAGCCGACGGCGCGGTCGGCTACTTGTGGGACCGGCCGATCCCCGGGAGCGATCCCGTGTACCGCTTCCGCCACGACACGCTGCGCTCGTACTACTACCTGACGATCCACGGGGACCCTACGAGCGTGATCAGCACCAGGGCCGGCTTGGGCTTCATCAGCGAGGGGATCATCGGCTACGGCTTCTCCACTCCGCAACCGGGCACGGTCGCCTGGACACCGGCGCTGAACGCGACCGGTGCGGCTTACTACTCCACCACGCCGGCGGGCGCGAGCTACGCCGCCTCACATGGCTACACGAGCCCCGCCGCGCCCATCGCCAACCTGCTCACCTCGGCTGACCTGCCGACGCCGTACTACGACATCCACCGCCCGGCCGGCACGCCCAAAGGCATCGTCGTCTACATCCACGGTGGAGGGTGGAAGGCAGACCTGCCCTACCTCCTCGAGGGCTACGTCCTGCCGATATTCCTGGGCGACTGGCAGGCGGCCGGCGAGGCCGCGCCCCACGCGACGCCGAACGAGACGGGGATCCCCGAGCGGCTCGTGGCCGACGGCTGGACCATCTACAGCATCGACTACCACTCGGGCGGGGCGCTCGCGGCCGCGAACATCGAGTGGTTCCTGACCCAGTTGAGGCAGCTGGAGCCGAACGCCAAGGTGTGCACCGCGGGCGCCTCGGCCGGCGGCCACCTGGCGCTCCTGTCCGCGGTGCGGCGCCCGGACATCGCGTGTGTCATCTCCCAGGCCGGGCCGACCAACCTGGCGGCCAATGCCGCGGTGCCCAACCCCGGGGCGGGCACGCTGATAACGGCGGGCTTCGGGCCGAACCTGGGCCCGGTCTGGACCGCCAACAGCCCCGCGCTGGCCGACCTCAGCGGTCGCACCACCAGGGTGTTCATGGCCACCGCTGCCGAGGACACCCTGGTGCCCCCCGGCCAGATGACGCTGATGGCGAACGCCCTCGTCGCCGCGGGGGCGCCGCCCGCGGTGCAGCTCACGCTGGCGGCGCGGCAACCCGGGCAGCCATGCGTCGGCTTCATCCACGGTTGTACCAGCCAGGCGCAGCTGGACTACTACAAGGCGCAGGAGCTGGCGTTCATGAACTCGATCTGAGTCGACTCCCGTGACTCCGGGTGCAATGACGTGGGGGACGCCTGGCTGACGGCAGCGGGGCAGCATGGGTGCGACTTCTTCACCAGCTGGGGGTGCCCGTCGGGGCTCTCCTGACCGACCTTCTTCTCAGGAGCAGCGTGACATGAGGAAAGCGTGGCGGTTCGTCCCCATCGGCCTGGCCCTCCTGGCCGCCGCCTGCCATCTGCCGGCGCAGAACCCGGGAACCGTCGCCGTGCTCGGCGACTCGATCACGTGGGCGTGGCTGATGTCGGGAGGCCAGAACGAGCTGCCGGAGGGTGCGTTCCTCTACGGGGACCCCGCCGCGACGATCTCGCAGAGGGGCTTCTTCGGTCAGCAGGCGCCCAACGTCGTCCTGCAGAACAAGTCGCTCGCGGCGCAGGCCGACACGGTGGTCCTTCGCTACGGGACGAACGACTCGAATCCCGGCACCGGGCCCGCCGGCTGGGAAGCCGCCGACGAGGCGGCCTGGACCACGTCGATCGGTGCCGAGTACGTCCACCCGGACGCGTGCCTCGTGATCGTGCTGCCGTACGTGGCCGACCACGTGGCGTTCGCGGCGGAGGTGGACGAAGCCCGGGCGTTCCTGTCCGGCCTGGCGGCCACGCGGCCGAACACCTTCGTCGTCGACTGGGCCGACTACGTGGGCGACACCCTCTCGCCGGACGGGGTCCACCAGAAGACGATGGATGTCCCGGAGCTCGAGTGGGACGTGCTCACTCCGGAGGCGTACGAGGCGTTCACCGACTCGATGGATGCCGCTCTGGCTCTCTGCGATTAGCACCCGGCCCGGGCCGCGCCCGGGTTCCGCTCAGCGCTCGCCGGTGACAGGATCAACCTGTCCCGACGCCATGGGAGGATCCAATGCCCGCAAGCTCGACGACGCGCTGGGCTCGGGGAGCCATGCAGCTTGCGCTCGGCGCCGCGCTGCTCACAGCCGGCACCGGACACCTGACGAAGCAGCGCCAAGAGTTCCAAGCCCAGGTGCCGTCGTGGTTCCCGGCTGATCCCGACTCCGTAGTCGTGGTGTCAGGCGTGGTCGAGCTCGCCCTCGGCGCGGCTCTGCTCGGGACGTGGAAGCAGCCTGCCCGCTCGGTGGTCGGCGGCACAGCAGCTGCCTTCTTCGTCGCGATCTTCCCCGGCAACATCGCGCAATACACGGGTCACGTGGACGCCTTCGGCTTGGACACGGACGCCAAGCGCGCCATACGGCTGGTGTTCCAACCTGTCCTCGTGGCGTGGGCCCTGGCCGCGACCGACGCGGTGCGAACCCTTCGCGAGAAGCAAGCACGGGTCCGCTGATCCGGGCGCGCGGCCCTGGCTGATCTGGCAGGTAGGTCACTACCACTTTCTGCGTTCACCCAAAGGGCAAAGCTGGTTCGGCTCGGTTCACAGACCAGGTCCGATGCAACATGGCACTGGCTGCCAATTGATCAGTCGACCTGATCCCATATCCTCGAGGCGTGACGGCGGATAATGGGTGGGCCGGACCGACTCGACTTCGCAGGTCGAGCCGGTTCGACGATGGCGGGACCGCGCGAATCGGTAACAGTTTACCGGCCTCTTGGGCGGCTAGACCGGGTGTCAAAGTTGCTTCTTCGGTGAAGCACTTCGCCGTCTTGAGCGCGGACAGCCGCTATCGAGGCAAGGTGCTCGCCGCCGCCGCTCGCACGTTCGGCAACTGCTCAGAGTGGCCGGAGCCAATGGGCTTCGAGCTCACGGCGCTGGGGTACCGCGAGCTGCTCGTCTGGGGCCACGACTCGGAGGACGTCCTGGACGCCGGCACCCACCAGGCCGCGCTGCTGATGGGGCTGTCGCGGCTCGACGGCGACGGTGAGCGGCTGACCCCGCGCGCAGTCCTGCGCCGCGTCGCCGGCTCCGGGCTCGAGGCGCTCGCCGACGTCGCCCCGCCGCAGTCGTTCGTGCTCGCCTTCGGCGATCCCGTGGAGATCTACGCCGCGACCGACCGCGCCGGGATCTCCGCCGTCTACCGCGGCGAACGCGACGGCACCGCGGTCGCCTCCTCGTCCGCCCGGCTGATCGCGGCGCTGCTCGGCTGCGCGCTCGACGAGGACGCCGAATGCGCGCTCGCTGCGCTCGGCGAGTTCCCGGCGACGGACACGCCGTTCAGGGGCGTGCACCGGCTGGCGGGCGGCGAGTACGTCCGGGTGTCCGTCGACGGCCTGCGGGTCGCGCGCTACCAGCCGCCGGTCGCCCCGCACCGCCTCGGCGAGGACCTCGACGGGCTCGTGAAGCGCGGGGTCGCGGCCGTGCGCGCGTCGGTCGACGCGTGCCTGTCCGCGTACCCCGACGCTTCGCTCGAGCTCAGCGGCGGCCTCGACAGCCGGCTGATCCTGGCCTCGATTCTCGCCGCCGGCCACCAGCCGTCCGAGTGCGTGACGCTCGGCGAGCCCGGGCGCCCGGACGTCGTCGTGGCCGGGCGCCTGGCCTCGCGCTACGGGATGCCGCACCGGCTCGTGGACCTGCAGGACATGAGCGCGCTCACGCCCGCGGAGGCGCTCGCGCTGGCCGACACCGCCGGCCGCCGGCGCGACTACTCGGGCAACTGCGTCTCGCTCGGCGTGCTCGACTGGGTCGAGCCCCGAGCCGGCACGCAGGCGCGCTTCTCGGGCCAGAACGGCGAGCTGGCGCGCGGCTTCTACTACCCGTTCCAGCCGGCCTCGCCGCGCACGACCGGAGCCCTCGCGCGCGCGCTCGTCCGCTGGCGCCTGATGGCCAACGAGCGCGCCTCGGGCGAGCTCTTCACCGCCGAGGCCACGGCCGCGGGCGTGCGCCGAGCGATCCAGACCACCGTCGCGCTGCTCGAGCGCCCCGGCGGCGACTGGCTGACCGCGACCGACGTCCTCTACCTGGACTGGCGCATGCAGCGCTGGGTCGGCACGGACTGGTCGGCCGCCGAGCAGACCCGCCCGATCCTCGCCCCGTTCTTCCACGCCCCGTACATCGAGTGGGCGCTCGGCGCGCCGCCGCGGGCCAAGCGCGCCAGCAAGCTGCTCGCGCGCGTCCTCGACGGGATCGACCCCGAGCTCGCGCGCCTGCCAACCGCCGGCGGCAGCTCACCGCACTCGCTCTTCGCGCCGCGGACCGTCGACCGAGCCGAGCGGGCCCGCCGCACCGCGAGCAAGGTCGCGGTCAAGGTCCGCCAGCGCTTCGCCGGCGGGTCCGGCAAGCCGCCGGTCGGTGCGCCGCTGCTCGCGCAGCGCGCACTCGAGGCGCTGGCGGACGAGCGCACCGGCCTCGAGGCCGTCGCCCGGCTGCCGTTCGTGTCCGCCGAGTACGTCGAGCGGGTCGCGCAGCAGCGCGAGGCCTCGCCGGCGACGGTGGGCATGCTCGTGAGCCTGCGCGGCCTGGTGAGCGCGGATCCGCAGAGCCTAAGTGCCTGACGCCCGCCGATGCGGTCCACTTAGCAACTCAGGTTGACATCCCTCGTTTGTCAACTAGAGTTGCCCACGTGCCCATCACCCCGACCCCGGTGTCGACCGGTGAGATCGACCCAGAGGAGGGCCTGCGCGCCGTCGTGGCGTTGCGCGAGCTCGCCGACCGGCTTGAAGACGAGCAGGTGGAGCGGGCGATCAGGCAGGGGTGGTCGTGGGCTCGCGTCGCCGAGGCGCTCAACGTGACCCGCCAGGCCGTTCACAAGAAGCACGGCCCCCGGCTGCGTGCCGCGGGCATCGCCACCGGGAGGAACCGGAATGTTTGAACGCTTCACCCGCTCCGCCCAGGCCACTGTCAAGCGTGCCCGCGACGTGGCTGCCACCGCGGGTTCCTCGACTGTGGAGGCGCAGCACGTTCTGCTGGCGCTGACCCAACAAGCCGACGATCCCACGTCGCGAGCACTGGCCACGCTCGGGATGAGCGAGCGGGCGGTGCGGGGCGCGCTCGAGGAGGAGTTCACCCATGCCTTGCAGGCCGTCGGCGTCGCGGCGACCGCGCCGCGGCCAGGACCGTCGGCGCCTGGCCGGGCCGGCCGGCCGACCCCGAGGTGGGGGCAGTCCGCGAAGCTCGTCCTGGTACGTGCCCTGCAGGTCGCCGTCGACCGTGGCCACAAGCGGATCGAAGACCGCCACCTGCTGATCGCCCTCAGCTTGGCCGAAGCGGGCGTCATACCGAGGGTGCTTCGCAC
>DASRJN010000075.1:0-10455 GCA_035649455.1 Acidimicrobiales bacterium | reverse complement strand
CGAGGCAGCGTGGCCACCTCCGGCAGGTCGAGGCCGGTCTCCGCCTCCGCGGCGGCGGCGTCGAGGACCGGGTGCACGTTCGGGTCACCGGTGACCACCACGTCTCCGTAGGCGCTCAGGTCGGGCAGGGCGTTGAGGTCGGTGGCGCTGATGCTGACCGGAGCGATCCGCTCGGTCCGGAAGATCTGCACCCAGCCGCCGGCGGCCGCGGCTCCCGCGCCCACCACGATGGCGGCCGCGGCGACGCCGGCCACCACCGGACGGCGCAAGGTGGCGCGGAGCCGCCCCGCACGGGGCGCCGCCGCGCGCACCCGTGCGGGTTCGGAAGCAGCCGCTGCCGCCGTCAGGCGCCGCCAGGCGGCGGTGAGGTCGACGTCGGCACTGAGGCCCACGTCGGTCGCCAGGGCCGTCTGCACCAGGCCGGCATCCTCGCGGACAGTGGCCAGCTCGCGGACGCACACGTCGCATCCGCCAATGTGCTCGCGGTCGGTGTCGGCCACACCGGCCGGCTCGTCGAGCAGCCGGCGCAGCACCCCTTCAGTCGGATGACGCATGGCGGTTCAGCTCCTTGCGCAGGGCGGATTCGGCGCGCCGCACCGTGGTGCCGACGCTGCCGGGGGACAAGGCGAGGGCGGCGGCGACCTCGGCGTAGCTCAGGCCGCTGTGCCGCAGCACGAGCGCCACGGCCTGCTGGCGCGGCAACCGGGCGAGGGCCGTGCGCACCCGGCTGCGCTCCTCGGCGGTGACCACGGCCTCGGCCACGTCGGACACGACCGCGTCGCCGTCGGCCGCGACGATCCCCTCCCGCGACACGCGGCGGCGCCGCGAGCGGATCAGGTTCAGTGCGGTATGCGCGGCGGCGACGGACAGCCAGCCGCGGGCCTCGCCCAGGGGAACCGACGAGCGGCCGAACGAGAGGAACACGTCCTGGGCGACATCCTCGGCCTGGTCCCGCGACCCCAACACCCGGGCGGCCACCCCCACGACCAGCAGGTAGTGGCAGCGGAAGACCTCGTCCAGGTCGGCGCGCACGTCGCGGCCACCGGCCACCCCCGCGAGGGTTGGGGGGACGGCCGCAGCCGCCGGTCGTGGGTGTTGAACCACCTCCATGTCTCTACAGCACCGCGGGAGACCGGATTGTGACAACGGCACCTCGGCGGCCTTCCCTCCGTGCCAGCATGACGGCGTGCACCCGCTCGACGACCACCCGCTGCGCACGCTGTTCCGGGCGCCGCGGTCCGGCACGAGGCGGGCGTCGTCGTGGGACCGCACGGGCGGCAACGACGACTACGTGCGGGTCCCGCCGGGCGGCACGACCACCCTGCTCGACGTGGCGGGCGCGGGGTGCGTCACCCGCATCTACGTGGCGCTGGCCGCCTACGAGCTCACCGACCTGCGGGACGGCATCCTGCGGTGCTGGTGGGACGGCGAGGGGGCGCCGTCGGTCGAGGTGCCGCTCGGCGACTTCTTCGGCGTCACCCACGGGAGGGTGCGGGAGTACTCGAGCTTCTTCACCACCGTGAACCCGGGCATGGGCGCCTCGCCCGGGCTCAACGCCTACTTCCCGATGCCGTTCGCCACCGGGGCGCGCATCGAGATCGAGAACCGCGCCGACGCCTTCCTCGGCGGGCCGCTGGGCATGGTGTGGTTCCACATCGAGTACGAGACCTTCGACGAGCCGCCGCCGGAGGACGTGCTGCGCTTCCACGCCCAGTACCGGCAGGAGCGGCCGACGGCACCGGCGATGGAGCCCCGCGACACCCAGCTCCACCCCGGCGTGAACCTCGACGGCGACCACAACTACGTGGCGCTGGAGGCCCAGGGGAAGGGCCAGATGGTCGGGCTCGTGCTCGAGGTCGAGAACATCGCCGGCGGGTGGTACGGCGAGGGCGACGACATGGTGTTCGTCGATGGCGACGCCTGGCCGCCCCGCATCCACGGCACCGGCCACGAGGAGGTGTTCGGCGCCGGGGCGTGCGTGCTGCGCGAGTACTCCCGGCCCTATGCCGGGTTCCACCTGGTCGAGGACCGTGAGTACCGCGGTCTGGTGGGCATGTACCGGTGGTATGTGGCCGACCCCATCCGCTTCGACCGGTCGCTCCGCTGGACGATCGAGCACGGCCATGCCAACAACTTCGGCAACGACTACACGTCGGTCGCCTACTGGTACCAGACCGAGCCTCACGGCCCGTTCCCCGCCCTGCCGAGGCGCGATGCCATGCGCCCGCCGCTGCCGGCCGGGTTCGACGAGGTGCGGCAGGAGATCTTCACCGGCATGGCCAAGCTCGTCGGCCCGGCCGAGAACCTGGCGCGCGTGGCCCAGTTCGCCGAGCCGTACTACCGGGGCGAGTTCGACCTCGCCCTGGAGCGGCTCCGAGCGCTCGACCTGCCGTAGCCGGTTCCGCTGTGGCCTCGTGGATCAGGGCCCGGAAGCGTACGCCTGGTCGCCGACCAGCCGGACCACCTCGTCGGGCGTGCTCGGGCCGTCGTGGATGAGCCGGCCGTCCCGCAACGCCAGGCACCGGTCGACCCGCTCGACGTAGGAGGGCTCGTGGGTGGCGACCACGATCGCGGCCCCCGCGGCGTGCGCCTCGTCGAGCAAGCTCAGCAGGGCCTGGCGGCCGGGGACGTCGAGCCCGACGAAGGGCTCGTCCACCAGCAGCACCTGGAACGGTCGCACCAGCCCGACCGCGAGCGCGGCCTTCTGCCGCAAGCCCCGGCTGAACCGGGCCGGCAGGTCGTCGGCCCGCTCCGCGAGCCCGATGGCCGCGATGAGCTCGTCGAGCTGGGCTTCCGAGGCGTCGACCCCGTGGAGGCTGGCGATGTAGGCGAGGTGCTCGCGCACGCTCAGGTCGTCGTAGAGCACCGGGTTGTCCGGGACGAACGAGAGCGCGGCCCGGGCCTCCGGCGCCCCCACCGGGTAGCCCGCCACCTCGATCTCGCCCGCGGTCAGCTCGAGCAGGCCGGCCGCCAGCCGCAGGAACGTGGACTTGCCCGACCCGTTGTGGCCGACCAACGCGACGCGCTCGCCCGCGGCGACGGCGAGGTCCAGGGGTGCCAGGGCCACCAGGTCCGAGTACGACTTCGAGGCTCGCCGGGCGACCAGGACACCGGTCAGGGGCGGCGGCGGGGGGACGCGGCGGGGCCGGGTGCCTTTGTCCTGCGCGAGCCGGGCGCGCCGGCCGGCCATGTCACGGGAGCGACGGCGGGGCGCCGGGGTCCGGGGAGCGTCGGCGGGCTGGGTCATCGGCGAGCGTCCTTCTGCGGGGCGAAGGCGGCCTGGAGCGCCTGCTGCAGGGCCTCCCGGGAGTGCAGCCAGGCGACGAACACGCCGAACCCGGCCACCACGGCCAGGGCGGCGATGCCGGCGGTCGCCGTGGCCGAGCCACCAGCACCGGCCGCCGCCCGGGCGGCCAGCACCGGCAGCGTGCCGGCGATGGCGAGCACGAGCGGGCGGGCGATCCGGAACGCCTGGTAGGCGCCGGTCACCTCGGGCGGCATCAGCATCGCCTCCATGGGATCGGGCGTCGACACCAGGCTGGCGCCCGCGCCGGCCAGGCCGGCCAGCGCCGCGGCCGGGGCGCAGATGAGGGCCAGCTCCAGCGCGCCGGTCCCGGGCTCGACCAGCACGGCCGCGGCGACGCCCACGGCGGCCACCAGAGCCATGACGGCCACCGCCACGGGCAGGTGCCGCACTCGCAGGGAGGACGCCGCCACCGGCACCGACTCGGTGAGGCTCGGGTGGTCGAGCTCCTGCGCCATGGCCTCGGTGGCGTCGAGCCCAGCCAGGAACAGGGCGACGCCGGCCAGGGCGAGCAGCGGAGTCGTGCCCGCCCACACCCCCCGCAGCGCCAGTCCGGCCACGACCCCGAGCAGCACCAGGCGGCCGACCCGGGCCGCGGGCCAGCGCAACGCCCCCCGCAGGCCCCGCCGCCACACTGCCCGTCGCTCCGTCCCGCGGACCCGCAGGCGGACCCAGGGCCGGAGCCGCGGCAGCTCCAAGGCGAGCTGGCGACGCAGCACCACGACCGTGCGGACGTCCTGGAGCGTCGCGGCGAAGCGGAGCTGGCCGACCAGGCGCGAGCGCCGCTCGGCGGACTCCAGCGAGACGCGGCCCAGCCGCGCCAGCCCGGCGCCCAGCACGACCAGCGAGATGGCGACGGCGACGATCCCGGGCGCGGCCGGTTGCACCGGCCACATGCCGATGCGGCCCCACGGGGCGGTCGGCGACGCCGGGATCACCCCGGCGACGTCGGCCGCGGCCGCCCCGACCAGCCCGATGGCGAGCGCAGTGCCCGCCCACGACGGCAGGCGCAGGGACGACGCCAGCAGGGCGGCACCGAACGCGAGGGCGACGGTGGCGAGCGTGAAGGACGTGGCGCCGGCCATCCAGCCGGCGGTCGAGCCCGCGAGCCGGTGGGCGGCGAGGAAGCCGACCGCCAGGCCACCGCACGCGGCGACGAACAGCTGGAACCGCAGTTGGCGCAACGCCGGTCCCCGCAGCGCCCGGCCCCGGTCGACCGGCGATAGCAGCACGTGGCGCACATCGGCCTGCTCGAGCACGAGGGGCCCGCCCCGGCTTCCCGACCGGAGCCCGACCGCCAGTACCACGGCCGCGGCCAGCCCCAGCCACGCGTCACCCGAGCGGGTGACGTCGGCCATCTGGCTCGCCGACAGCGCCCCGTCGCCGATGACGCCCGCCAGCGCGTAGAACGCCACGGCGCAAGCGATCCCGGTCAGCTCCGCGTGGTACAGCGCGTCGATCCAGGCCAGCTCGGCGATCCGTCGCCGCTTGCGCCAGCGGCGCCACTCGGCGAGCGAGTACTCGAGGTCGGCATCGGGGTCGGCGGTGAACACAGCGACGCCAAAATGGCACGTCAGCGGCGCGCGTGATAACTCCTGCTCCCCCAGGGGCCGCTCCGCTCGGGACCATGGGGCGAACGCACTCGGCTGGCGGCCCGGCGCGGGCCGTCAGGCCGGGGCGCCCGCGAGGTCCGGGGTGTGGTGCCGGAGGAGGGCGCGCCACGGGGCGGGGATCCGCATCCGGCGCCAGGTGCCCTGCGCTTGGGCGAGGCGGTCGGCCACCACGTACAGGACGGCGGGATGGTGGCCCAGGCCGACGTGGCTGCCCAGGACCTCGATGGTCTCGTGCGGCCCGGTCGCGGTGTCCACGCAGGCCCGCCAAGGCACGACGCCATCGCTGCGGCTGAAGACCGACGTCGACGGCACCGGCACCGGCCCGTCCTCGCCGGGCGGCGCCGAGCGGAACGGGCTTCCGAGGGTCACGACCGCTCGCACCGCGTCCGGGGCGCGGCGGGCGATGCCGCGGGCGTAGATCCCACCCAGGCTCCAACCGACGATGCTCATCGGCCGTGGGTCCTGCGACCGCAGGTCCGCCACGCGCCGGCGCAGCCGGTCGATCGTCTCCGGCGACGGGACGTTGATCCCCAGCCCCCAGCCGTGGACCCGGTAGCCACGGCCACGCAGGAACCGGCGCAGCGGGATGGTCGAGCGATCGTCCGCCCCCAGTCCGGGCAGCACCAGCACCGGATGGCCGTCCCCTCGCGGCGCGCCCGCCAGCAGGGGCCGGGCCGCCTGGAGCAGGACCAGCTCCCCGAGGGCCCGCGGCGCCTCGGCCGCCAGCAGCAGCCGGCTGGGACGGCGAACCTGCTCTGAGCCTGCTGCGCTCATAGTGCGACCCACGGTACCGTTGCGCCGCAGGGAGGGCGACCATGAAGCAGCTGTCCGGCCTCGACGCCTCGTTCCTCTACGTGGAGACGGGCGCGCAATTCGGCCACGTCTCCAGCCTGTCGATCTATGCCCGGCCCGAGGACGATCCCGGCTACGACCCGTTCGCGGCCTGGCGCGCCCAGATCGAGCGCCGGCTCCACCTGCTCGAACCCCTGCGGCGCCGCCTGCGCGAGGTGCCGCTCGGCCTCGACCACCCCTACTGGATCGAGGATCCCGACTTCGACCTCGACTTCCACGTCCGCCACAGCGCGGTGCCCCCACCGGGGCGCGACGACCAGATCGCCGAGGTCGTGGCCCGGATCGTCGGGCGTCCCCTCGACCGCAGCCGCCCGCTGTGGGAGACCTACGTGATCGAGGGCCTACCCGACGGCCACTTCGGCATCCTCACCAAGGTCCACCACGCCACGATCGACGGGGCCGCCGGGGCCGAGCTGCTGGTGCTGATGCTCGACGGCGACCCGGAAGGGGACGTGCTGCCGCCCGCCCCCGAGGTGGCCGAGCCGGTGCGGCGCGTCCCGAGCGACGGCGAGATGCTCGCCCGAGCCGCGACCAACCTCCTCCACAAGCCCGGCCGGGCCCTGCTGCTCGGCGTCCGGACCGTGCGAGAGCTGGGTGTGGCACTGCGCAACCCGATCCTGATCTCGGCGGCCAACCAAGCCCGGGCCGGGCTGCGCGGCCCGCTCGGCGCCGTGCTCAACGCCGGCCGCACCCGGGCGCCGGAGGGCGAGGTCAAGGGGTCGATCCCGACGGCCGCGCCCCGGCTGCGGTTCAACGCCGCCATCACGCCCCACCGCCGGTTCGCCTTCCACTCCACGTCGCTGAGCGCGGTGAAGCAGGTCAAGAACGCGCTCGGCGCCACGGTCAACGACGTCGTCATGGCCATGTGCGCGGGCGGGCTGCGGCGCTGGCTGGAGGACCACGACGAGCTGCCCGAGATCCCGCTGGTGGCGATGGTCCCGGTCTCGATCCGCAGCGGCGACGAGGCCGAGCGCTGGACCAACCGGGTGTCGGCCATCTTCGCCACCCTCCCGACCGACGAGCCCGATCCCATCGCGCGGGTCCTCCGGGTGCACGAGGCCATGGTCGACGCCAAGGGCCTGTTCGATGCCGTGCCGGCCGAGGCGCTCACCGACTTCGCCCAGTTCCCGCCTCCGGCGGTGTTCGCCCGCGCCATGCGCACGGCCACCCGGCTCACCGCCAGCCGCTTCATGCCCCCGGTGAACGTGGTGATCTCCAACGTGCCCGGGCCCCGCGAGCCGCTCTACACCGCGGGCGCGCAGATGCTGCACTACTACCCGGTGTCGACGATCCTCGACGGGCAGGGCCTCAACATCACCGTGCAGAGCTATCTCGACTCGCTCGACTTCGGCCTCGTGGCCTGCCGGGAGCTGGTGCCCGACCTCTGGGACCTGGTCCACGCCATCGTCGACGAGCTCGGGTTGCTGGCCAAGGCCGCGGACGTCGACATCACCGCTGATTAGCGGTTGCGCGCCAGCAGGGCGAGCAGCTTCAGGATGGTGATGTACAGCCACACGAGCGTGACCATCAGCCCGAATGCGAGGTACCACTCGAGCTCCTTCGGCGCCCCCGCCTGCACGCCGGACTCGATGGTGCCGAAGTCGAGCACCAGGCTCAGCGCGGCCAGGACGATGGCGATCAGCGTGACCGCGATGCCGACGGTGCGGAAGCTGTCGCTGTAGAGCCATGACCAGTTGAAGATGGAGAGCACGAACACGAACGTGTAGAGCAGCATGAGGCCGCCGATCCCGGCGATCACCCCGAACGCCATCCGCTGCGTCGGCCTGACGATGCGGGTGACGTACAGCACCAGCGCCACGAGGAAGACGCACCCGGTCGAGAGCACGGCCGCGCCCACGATGCCCTCGGTCTGCGCGTCGAACGCGGCCGAGATGGCACCGAGGCAGAAGCCCTCGCACACCGCGTAGAGGATCCCCAGCAACCTCGCCCTCAGGGGTTGCACGGCGATGAAGATGCCGAGGAAGAGGGCGGCGAAGCTGGCCAGCCAGAACCCGCCCGGGATGGTCACGGTCGTGTTGGCGTACCCGCTGCCGAGATCGGTCCCGGTGGGCTGGACGGCCGAGGCCCACCCCCAGGCCCCGCCGGCCACGAGCACGGCCAGCAGGACCAAGGTCTTGAAGCCGATGCCCGCCACCGTCATCGGCCGGGCCGCGGTCGCCCGGAGGTTGGTCTCGACGAAGCTCTCGCTCAGTGCCGGATTGCCGGAACGGAGTCCCGACGATCCCGTCGTGGTCGTTGCCATCCACCCTCCCGACGCCCAGCTGTCCGGGGGGGGATGCTTGCACATATACGGGACGTCGATGCCGCCGTACGCTCGCGGCCATGGCCAAGCGCACGAACAGGGCGAAAGTGGCCGCCGCACGCGACCGCATGCCGAAGAAACCGTACGAACGCGAGCTGTTCCGGCTCCAGGCCGAGATGGTGAAGGCCCAGGAGTGGGTGAGAGCCGAGGGTCATCGCCTGGTCGTGGTCTTCGAGGGGCGTGATGCCGCGGGCAAGGGCAGCACCATCAAGCGGGTGGCGCAGTACCTCAACCCCCGCGTCGCCCGCATCGCGGCACTCCCCGCCCCTACCGAGCGCGAGCGCACGCAGTGGTACTTCCAGCGCTACATCTCCCACCTACCGGCCGCGGGCGAGATCGTCCTGTTCGACCGGTCGTGGTACAACCGGGCGGGGGTGGAGCAGGTGATGGGCTTCTGCACCCCCGACGAGTACCACCGCTTCCTGCACCAGTGCCCGATCTTCGAACGGATGCTGGTCGAGGACGGAGTGCTCCTGCGGAAGTACTGGTTCTCCGTGAGCGACTCCGAGCAGGAGGCGCGCTTCCGGTCGAGGCTGGAGGACCCGATGCGCCAGTGGAAGCTGTCGCCGATGGATCTCGAATCCATCAGCCGGTGGGAGGACTACTCACGCGCCAAGGACCAGATGATGGTCCACACCGACATCCCCGAGGCCCGGTGGTACGTCGTGGAGAGCGAGGACAAGCGCCGGGCCCGCATCAACATGCTGGCCCACCTGCTGACCACGATCGACTACCACGAGGTCACCCGCGTGCCGCTCAAGCTGCCGAGGCGGCCGGCGTCGAAGGGCTACGAGCGGCCGCCGCGGGACACGCAGACCTACGTGCCGGACCATGCCGCCGCGGTCCTGGAGTCCTCCGACGGTCACAAGGGGTAGGTCGCTTCGGTCAGCGCAGGCGGGCCCCCACCGGCAGGCGGTTGAGTCCCCGGATCACCATGCGCGTGCTCCAGACGGGCTCGCCGGCCGGCTCGATGTCCTCGAAGCGCTCGACGATGGCGGTGAACATCTCCTCGGCCTGCAGCCGGGCCAGGTGCGAGCCGAGGCAGGCGTGGACGCCGGCGCCGAACTGGAGGTGCCCGCCCGCGTCCTCGCGGGCGATGTCGACGTAGTCGACTGTGGGGCCCCAGTGCGCCTCGTCGCGGTTGGCCGAGCCGGGCGACGCGTAGATCACCGAGCGGGCCGGGATGGTGACCGGCCCCGCCGGGGTGGCGAAGGTCATGTCCCGCCGGGCGATGCGCCGCACGAACTGGTTGGGCCCGTCGTAGCGGAGGAGCTCGGACAGGGCGTTGTGCAGCAACGACCGATCGGCCCGCAGCCGCGCCCACTGGTCGGGGAAGTCGAGCAGGGCCCGCATGCCGTTGCCGACCAGGCCGGCGGTGGGCTCGTGGCCGGCCACATACAGGGTCATGATCTGGGCGAGCAGCTCCTCGTGGGTCAGCCCGTCCTCGGCGGCGCGGAGCAGGTCCGACAGGACGTCGTCGTCCTCCCGCCCGCGCTTGGCGGCCACCAGGTCTTCGAGGAACGCGTACATGTCGTCGGTGGCCGCGGTCAGCTCGTCGCGCTCGGCCGGGTCCATCACCGGGTCGAGGTTGCGGGCGATGCAGTTCACCCAGTAGCGGAAGCCCGGGTGGTCCTCCTCGGGGATGCCGAGCATCTGGCAGAAGATCTCGACCGGCAGCGGGTACGCGAACTCGGCGATCAGGTCGATCTCGACCGGCGTGCCCCGGCCGTGCTCGGCGACGAGGGCGTCCACTCGGGCCCGCACCCGGTCCCGGACCAGCTCGCGCAGCCCGTCCACCGCGCGGAGGCGGAACGGCGGGGCGATCAGGCGCCGCAGCCGGGCATGGTCCGGGTCGTCGAGCAGCACGAGCGTGCGCCCGCCCCGCGCGGTCCCGTCCCGCCGCTCGATCTCGGCCATCGTGGCCGGCGTCGGCTCGGCGTTGTCGATGACGGAGGAGACCGACGGGTCACGCAGGATGGCGTCGACGTCGGCATACCGGGTCACCACCCAGCCCTGCAGCAGGTCGGAGCGGTGCACCGGGTCCTCGGCCCGGAGGCGGCGGTACTGGTCGTAGGGCCACTCGACGAAGCCGTCCTCCAAGGGGTTGAAGGTCGCAGGCGGAGCAAGCTCACTCATGCCACACCGAACCGGGCCGCGGCGAACGCGGGGCAGCGCAGCGACTCATCGGGGATGTCCTCGGCCGCGAGCGGATCGTCCACCTCGGCCGGCGTGGGGCCGTGCTCGTCGGCGAGCCGTTCCAGCAGGGGCCAGTCGAAGCCGTAGACGTCGGCCGCGTTGCGCCCGACCATCTGCCGCACCTCGGGCTCGGGGACGCCTGCGAACGCCATGCGCAGGTGCTGGCG
>DASRJN010000074.1:0-7294 GCA_035649455.1 Acidimicrobiales bacterium | reverse complement strand
CCAGGACGCGGGCAGGCCGACAGGTCGCGCAGCACCTCCATCGGCCGGGCAGCGTACCGGCCTCCCGGTCCCCGGCCAGCCCCAGTTACCTCGCGGTCAGCCGCCACCCACCAGCGGCCGGGGATCGAAGTACACCCGCAGACTCGCGATCCGCCCGTTCCGCACCCGATACCACCCGACGGTGGGCGTGGGCGGCGCGCTATCGGTGAGCAGGTCATACACGATGAAGACGTCCTCGCCGTCGACGGCCACCGGGTCACTCAGTGGCAGGTTCAATGCTGAGGTACCGCGTCCGGCTCAAGTCACCGTGTCGAGGGCCTGGCGGAGGTCGGCGACCAGGTCGGCGGCGGTCTCGATGCCGACCGAGAGGCGGACCAGGGCCGGGTCGACCTCCAGGGGTGACCCGGCGGCCGAGGAATGCGTCATCCGGCCCGGGTGCTCGATGAGGGATTCCACCGCGCCCAGGGACTCGGCCAGGGTGAACACGCGGGTGGCCTCGACCACGGCGATGGCCGCCGGCTCGCCGCCCCGGAGGACGAACGAGACCATGCCGCCGAAGTCCCGCATCTGGCGCTTGGCGACGTCGTGGCCGCGGTGGCCGGGCAGGCCGGGCCAGAGGACACGAGCGACCGCGGGGTGGTCGGTCAGGACCTCGACCACGGCGCGGGCGTTGTCACAGTGGCGGTCCATCCGGATGGGCAGGGTCTTCAGGCCCCGCTGGACCAGGTAGCAATCGACGGGGGACGGCACCGCGCCCACCGCGTTCTGGATGAAGCCGATCTTGGCCGCCAAGTCGTCGTCGTCCAGGGCGATGCACCCGCCCACCACGTCCGAGTGGCCGCCGAGGTACTTGGTGGACGAGTGGACCACCACGTCGGCGCCCAGGGCCAGCGGCTGTTGGAGGTAGGGGGTGGCGAAGGTGTTGTCGATGACGAGCAGGGCGTCGTGGGCGTGGGCGATCTCAGCCACGGCGGCGATGTCGACCACGGCCATGGCCGGGTTGGTGGGCGACTCGGCCCACACGAGGGCCGTGCCCGCGGGCCATTCCCGGGCCAGGCGCCCGGGCTCGGTCAGGTCCATTGCGGTCCAGGGGTGGCCGCTGGCGCCGTACACCTTGTCGATCAGCCGGAACGTGCCGCCGTAGGCGTCCCCGCCCAGGACGACGCCCGCGCCCGGAGCCATCTGGCGCAGCACCGCGTCCTCGGCCGCGAGGCCGGAGGCGAACGCCAGCCCGTGCCGGGCGCCCTCCAGCGATGCGATCGCCGTCTCCAACGCGGACCGGGTGGGGTTGGCGCTGCGGGCGTACTCCCAGCCCCGGTGGCGTCCCACCGCCTGCTGGGCGAACGTCGTCGACAGGCTGATGGGCGGGACCACCGCGCCGGTTGCCGGGTCGGGTTCCTGCCCCGCGTGCACCGCGCGGGTCTCGAACCCCCAGTCCTCGCCGACCCCGGTCACCGCGTCGTGGCCGCCTGGGACAGGTGCTCCAGCACGTCGGTCCGGGACAGCACGGCCCGGGGCCGGCCGCCGGCCAGCACCACCACCGCGGGCGCCCGGTCGAGCAGCTCCACCGCCAGGGCGATGGGCTGGCCGATCCCGATGGTGGGCAGCCGCGGGCCCATCACCTTCTCGACCGGCTCGTCGAGCACCGCCGGATCGTGGAAGGCCCGGTCCATGAGCGCCAGCTCGTCCACCGCACCCAGGATCTCGGCCGCGGCGAGCGGCATCTCACCCTTGGCCACAGGAAGCTGGGACAGCCCGTAGCCCCGCATCACGTTCACCGCCCGTTGCACCGTGTCCTCCGGATGCACATACACCAGCGGCGGGATGTCGCGGCCCCGCGCCTCCAGGATGTCGGCCACCGTGTGCTCGCCGCCCCGCAGGAAGCCGTACCCCGCCATCCAGTCGTCATCGAACACGCGGGACAGGTAGCCGCGCCCGGAGTCCGGGATCAGCACGATGACCAGGCCGTCCGGCCCCAGCTCGCGCCCGACCTCCAGGGCGGCGGCCACGGCCGTGCCGCCCGATCCGCCGATGAGCAGGCCCTCCTCGCACGTGACCCGCCGGGCCATGAGGAAGCTGTCCTCGTCGCTGACCGCGACCACCCGATCGACCAGGCTCGGATCGTAGGTGGACGGCCAGAAATCTTCGCCGATGCCTTCGACCAGGTAGGGCCGCCCGGACCCGCCCGAGTAGACCGACCCGGTCGGGTCTGCCCCCACCACCTGCACGGCCGGATCCTGGGCCTTGAGGTAGCGGCCCACGCCGGTGATGGTGCCGCCGGTGCCGACGCCGGCCACGAAGTGGGTGATCAGCCCCGCCGTCTGCCGCCAGATCTCCGGCCCGGTGGTCTGCTCGTGGGCCCACGGGTTCCAGCGGTTGTCGTACTGGTTGGGGCGGAAGGCTCCGGGCGTCTCCCGCACCAGCCGCTCCGACACCGAGTAGTACGACTGCGGGTCGTCCGGCTCGACCGCCACCGGGCACACGATCACCTTGGCGCCGTATGCCTCCAGCAGGCGGATCTTCTCCGGCGCGACCTTGTCGGTCACCACGAAGATGCAGCGGTAGCCCCGCTCGGCGGCCACGATGGCCAGTCCCACGCCCGTGTTGCCCGACGTGGGCTCGACGATGGTGCCGCCCGGGCGCAGCAGGCCTTCCCGCTCGGCCTGGGTGATCATCGCCAGCGCGGGCCGGTCCTTCACGCTGCCGCCGGGGTTGAGCATCTCCAGCTTGGCGGCGATCGTGCAGGTCAGGCCCTCGGTGACCCGGTTGAGCCGTAGGAGTGGGGTGTTGCCGATCACATCGATCAGCGAATCGGCGATCTGGGGCGCGGACGGTCCGGTCATGTCACGGCCGATGGTACCCACGGGGAGTGACCGGCAAGATCAGCTCACTCCACGAGCACGCAGCGAGTTCCCCGGTAGATCGTCGCCATGCACTTGTTGCAGTGCACGCACAGCGACTGGTGCGTGGCGCCCCGCTGCCAGCGCGCCACCAGGTCGGGCTCGCGCAGCAGCGCCCGGCCCATGGCCACGAACTCGAACCCCTCGTCCAGCGCCCGCTCCACCGTGTCGATCCGGTTGATCCCGCCGAGCAGGATCAGAGGCATGTCCAGCGCCGCCCGGAACTGGCGGGCGTAGGGCAGCAGGTACGCCTCCTCGAAGGGGTACTCACGCAGGAAGGCCTTGCCCGCCAACCGGAAGGCGGGGCGGATGGGCTTGGGCATGGCCCGGGCCATCTCGGCCACCGGCGCTTCCCCCCGGAACAAGTACATCGGGTTCTGGAGCGAGCTGCCCGCGGTGAGCTCCAAGGCGTCGAGCGCCCCGTCGGCCTCCAGCATGCGGGCCACGGCCACGCTCTCGTCCAGCCACAGCCCTCCCCGCACGCCGTCGGCCATGTTGAGCTTGGCGGTCACCGCGAGCCGGTCGCCCACCGCCTCGCGCACCGCGGTGGCGATGGCCCGGGGGAAGCGGGCCCTGTTCTCCAGCGAGCCGCCCCACTGGTCGGTGCGGCGGTTGAGCCGGGGGCTGAGGAACTCGCTCGGCAGGTAGCCGTGCCCCAAGTGGATCTCGACGGCGTCGAACCCGGCCTCCGCCACCACCCCGGCCGCGGCCGCGAAGTCGCCCACGATGCGCAGGATCTGATCCTCCGTGACCGCCTTGGTGCGCTTCATGGCCAGCGGGCTGAACATGGGTGACGGGGACAGCCCGCGCTGCCCGGTCCCCGCCGCCACGGCGCCCGCGTGGCCGAGCTGGGCCGACACCGCCGCGCCCTCTGCGTGCACGGCGTCCGCGAGCCGGGCCAGTCCCGGCACCGTCTCGGGCGTGAGGATGAGCTCGTTCGGGGTCCCACACCCGTCGGGCGCCACCGCGCAGTAGGCCAGTGTGGTCAGCCCGACGCCGCCCACCGCCACCTTCCGGTGGAACTCGACCAGCGCGTCGTTGACGACGTGCTCCCGGGTCAGGCCCTCGAACGTGGCGGCCTTGACGATGCGGTTGCGCAGCGTGAGTGGACCGAGGCGAGCAGGTGCGAACGGATCGATCGCCCGACCCTATTGCGAGATCTGACGCGCCGTCACATATTCTGCGCCAGCACCACTGCAGGCTTCACCGTGCCGTCCCGGTGCGGCTCGTACACGGCCAGCAGGCGGCCGTCGCCGTCGATCACCGCCCAGGGACCGTCGCCCTCCGCGCCCAGGGCGGCGCGCTCCAGCACGCGGCCGTGGCCGACCAGCGCGGCGGTCGCCTCGTCCACCACCACCCGCGGCCGTCCCCTCAGCGCCTCGACCGGAGGCAGCAGCCGGTCCGGCCCCAGCGCCGCCAGTGGGACCGCCTCGTCGATGGTGAACGCCCCCACCGCCAGCCGCCGCAGGGCGCGCAGGTGCGCACCGCCGCCCAGAGCCACGCCGAGGTCGGCCGCCAGCGAGCGCACGTAGGTCCCCGACGAGCACTCGACGTCGACGGGGTAGACGCCCGGCGCCACCGCTTCCCCCACTGTGAACCGGTCGACCCGCACCGGCACCGCCTCGCGCTCGACCTCCACCCCGGCCCGCGCCAGCTCGTGGAGCCGGCGCCCCGCCACCTTCTTGGCCGACACCATGGGCGGGACCTGCAGGATCTCGCCCGTCAGCCCGGTCGCGGCCTGCCGGACGTCGTCGAGGCCCACCGCCGCCATGTCCCACGTCCCCGTGACCTCGCCTCCGGCATCGAGGGTCGACGTGGCCACGCCCAGGACGACCTCGCCCACGTAGCGCTTGTCCAGCCCCGACAGGAACGTGAGCAGGCGGGTGGCCCGGCCCACACCCAGCACGAGCACGCCGGTGGCGTCGGGGTCGAGCGTGCCCGAGTGCCCGACCTTGCGGGTGCTGAGCAGGCCCCGGGCCTTGGCCACCACGTCGTGGGATGTCCAGCCGGCGGGCTTGTCGACCACGGCGACCCCGTCGGGGCCGGGGCCGCGTTGGCCCACTAGCCGTCCCCGAGGTCGCGCAGGATGTCTTCGACCCGCTGGGCGCGCACGATCACCGTGTCGGGCTGGAACACCAGCTCGGGCGTGCGCTTGAGCCGGGCCTGGCGGCCGATGGCGGCCTGGAGCCGGGCCCGGTGGTCGGCGAGCGCCTCGGCCAGCGCCTCGCTTTCGGGCTCACCCCCGACCTCATCCCCGGCTGCGTCGATCGCCGTGTACCAGACGGTCGCCCGTCGCAGGTCCGGCTCGACCTCGACGCCGACCACGGTGAAGAAGCCGAGGCGCTCGTCGTCGAGCCGCTCGATCTCCTCGGCGACGATCTCGTGGACCAGGTGGTTGAGCCGCGCCGTGCGCGGGAAGTCCCTGGCAGTCCCGTGGCGCTTGGTCATGTCTCGTCCTCCTCCTCGATCCACAGGCGGTCGATGCGCAGCACCTCGACCTCGGGGAACGACCACACGAACCGCTCCACGTGGTCCAGGACCTCGCCCAGGTGCTTCGGGGTGGACGCCACCGCGGCCACCCCGAGCGTGGCCCGGTGCCACGAGTCCTGGTGGTCGACCTCGGCCACCGATACCCGGTGGCGCTTGTACAGGCCCTCGACCATCGGCTTCACCGCAGCCCGCTTGGCCTTGAGCGACCGGCACTCGCGTAGGTACAGCTCGATCCGCAAGGCCGCCGCATGCACGTCCCCTAGCGTACGGCGGCCACCGCGGGCCGCCTGACCCCTGCACCTCAGGTGCGCGGGATCTCCCGCTCCTCGAACGTCTCGATGATGTCGCCCTCTTTGAGGTCCTGGAAGTCGGACAGGCCGATGCCGCACTCGTAGCCGGACTGCACCTCGCGCACGTCGTCCTTGAAGCGCTTGAGCGACGTGATCGTGCCCTTCCAGATGACCGTGCCTTCCCGCAGGAACCGCACCTTCGAGTTTCGGGTGATGGTGCCGTTGGTGACGTAGCAGCCGGCCACCTTGCCCACGCGGGGCACCGAGAAGGTCTCCCGGACCTCGGCCTCGCCCGTGACGATCTCCTCGAACTCGGGCTGGAGCAGGCCGAGCAGGGCGTTCTCGATGTCCTCGAGCACCTGGTAGATGATCTCGTAGGTGCGGATCTCGACGTCCTCGGCCAGCGCCAGCTCTCGGGACGAGCGGTCGGGCCGCACGTTGAAGCCGATGATGGTGGCGTTGGACGCCGCCGCCAGCTGCACGTCGCTGCGGGTGATGCCGCCGACGCCGCGGTTGACGAAGGACAGCTTCACGTCCTCGCGCTCGAGCTTGCGCAGTGCCTCGGTGAGCGCCTCCAGCGAGCCGGTCACGTCGGCCTTGAGCACGAGGTTCAGGGTGGCGACCTCGCCCTGCTGGATCTGCTCGAAGATGTCCTCGAGCTTGGCGCCACCGCTGGTGACGGCGGCCTCGCGGCCGAGGCTGGCGACCCGCTGCCAGTGCTCGCGGGTCTGGGCCGCGTTGCGGGCCAGCTTCTCGTCGGGGGCGATGACGAACTGGTCGCCGGCATCGGCCACCTCACTGAGGCCCAGGACCTGGACCGGCGTGGAGGGCGGGGCTTCGCGGACGTTGACGCCGTGGTCGTTGATCAGCGCCCGCACCCGGCCCCAGGCGGCACCGGCCACGAGCGGATCGCCGACCCGCAGAGTGCCCCGCTGCACCAGGACCGAGGCCACGGGGCCGCGGCCGACGTCCAGGTTGGCCTCCAGCACCACGCCCGCGGCGCGGCCCTCGGGGCTCGCCTCGATGGGCGGCTCCTGGAGGTCGGCCACCAGCAGCAGGGTCTCCAGCAGCTCGTCGATGCCGAGGCCCTGCAGGGCGGACACGGGGACCATCTCGGTGTCACCGCCCCAGTCGCTGGGGATGAGGCCCTGGTCGGACAGCTGCTGCTTGACCCGGTCGATGTTGGCCTGCTCGCGGTCGATCTTGTTGATGGCCACCACGATGGGCGAGCCGGCTGCCTTGGCGTGGTTGAGCGCCTCGACCGTCTGGGGCATGACGCCGTCGTCGGCCGCCACCACCAGCACCACGATGTCGGTGGCCTCGGCGCCGCGGGCGCGCATAGCGGTGAACGCCTCGTGGCCCGGGGTGTCGATGAAGGTGATCAGGCGGCCGTTCTGCTCGGTCTGGTAGGCGCCGATGTGCTGGGTGATGCCGCCGGCTTCGCCCTCGACCACGTTGGCGTTGCGGATGCGGTCGAGCAGCTTGGTCTTGCCGTGGTCGACGTGGCCCATCACGGTGATGACCGGCGGCCGGGGCTCGTAGCCGTCGCCTCCGGCGTGCTCGAACAGCTCGTCGAAGCCGAGCTGGCGCTGCAGCTCGACCTCCTGCTCCTCG
>DASRJN010000073.1:0-13792 GCA_035649455.1 Acidimicrobiales bacterium | reverse complement strand
TCACGATGCCTCCAGGATGCTGCGGACCCGATCGACGACCTGGTCCCTCGGGACGATCTGCTGCTCGGCGCGCCCGAGGTCCCGCACGGTCGCGGTCTTGTCGGCTGCCTCCTGCTCCCCCACGATCACGGCCACCCTGGCGCCGGAGCGGCCCGCCACCTTCATCTGGGACTTCATGGAGCGGCCCTCGTAGGCCCGGTCGGTGCGCAGCCCGGCCACGCGCAGCTCCTGCGCGAGGTCGCGAGCGGCGGTCCCGTCGGTGGTGTCCACCACGAACACGTCGAGGACGCTGTCCGGCGCCGGGAGCACGCCCTCGGCGTCGCAGGCCAGCAGCATGCGCTCGACGCCCGAGCCGAAGCCGATGCCAGGCGTGGGCGCACCGCCCAGCTGTTCGACCAGGCCGTCGTAGCGGCCGCCGCCGATGATGGTGGACTCGGCGATGTCGAGCGCCACGCTCTGGAACTCGAACAGGGTGTGGGTGTAGTAGTCGATGCCCCGCACCAGGCCCGGCTCCAGCTCGTAGGGGATGTCGAGCGCGCGCAGCCCGGACTGCACGCGGTCGAAGTGGGCCTGGGAGGCGGGGTCGAGCACCTCGGCGATGCGGGGCACGCCCACGATGGCGGCCTGGGTCTCGGGGCGCTTGGAGTCGAGCACCCGCAGCGGGTGCGTCTCGATCTTCTCGCGGTCCTCGGGGGCGAGATCGCCGGCCCGGTCCCGCAGCCACCCGCTGAGCGTGGCCGCGTAGGCGACCCGGTCGGCGGGGGTCCCCATGGTGTTGACCCGCAGGCGCCAGCGGCGCAGGCCCAGGGCGTCGAGGTAGGCGGCGCCCAGGGCGATGATCTCGACGTCCACGTCGGGGTCGGCCGAGCCGATCACCTCGACGTCCAGCTGGTGGTGCTGGCGTAGGCGGCCGGCCTGCGGGCGCTCGTAGCGGAACACCGGCGTGAGGCACCACACCTTCCACGGCGTGGCCGGGTGGTGCTGCACGAAGGCCCGCACCACCGACGCGGTGGCCTCCGGGCGCAGGGCCAGGTGGCGGTCGCCCTTGTCCCGGAAGTCGTACATCTCCTTGCGGACGATGTCGGTGCCCGCCCCCAGGCGGGCGAACACGGCCGCGTCCTCGAACATCGGCCCGTGGACCAGCCCGTGGCCGTAGCGCTCGGCCACCCCGGCGAAGGTGGCGATGAGCGCCTGCCAGCGGGCCGACGCCGGCGGCAGCACATCCTGGGTGCCGATGGGCGCACGGAAGGTCTCGGGCATGACGCGTCGAGGCTAGCGGCGCGTCGCTAGTTCGCTGGAATGGGATCGCGCCGGAGACGCCGGATGGCGGCGTCGAACGCCACCGCAGCCAGCAGCACGATCGCGGGCTCGGCCGGGGCGCGGAACCGGGTCGAGCCGTAGAACACCAGCACGGTGATCATCACGTTGGCCACGGTGCTGAGCAGCGGGAACGAGGGCACGCCCCGGCGGCGCAACACCACCACCCCGCCGATGGCGGCGAGCCCCAGCACCCAGAAGCTGCCCACGGCGGCCCACGACGCGTCGATGGGCCGGGCCTCGGCGAACCAGTCGAAGTTCACCTGGTCCGACACGTGGGCCAGGTTGAACGTGCGCAGCACCCGCGCCGCCATCACCCGGGACAACCGGCCGCGGTGCTCGTCGAGGTAGTCGATGGCGTTCTGGCGGCTGAGGCGGTCCAGCACCGAGCGGTCCCGGTCACCCCAGTCGGTGATGCAGTCGAGCGACCACGAGCCGAGGTTGTGCCCGTAGAAGGTGTCGTCGCAGTACGCGGCCTCGAGCGTCGGCCCCATCTGGGTGGACAGGGTGGCGGGCTCCTCGAAGCGGATCAGGTTGGCGACCACCCAAGGCGACACGACCAGCACGAACGCACCGGCGCCCAGGGCGAAGCGCCCCAGGCGGGCCCTCGCCCCCGACACCTTCGGCACCCACGCCGCCAGCGGCAGGACCAGCAGGCCCACCAGCATGAACGCCTCGGCCCGGGCCAGGGTGGCCAGCCCGATGGCCCCGCCCACCAGGGCGAAGCGCCGGGCGGAGGGTCTCTCCCACGCCTGGTACGCGGTGAGGATGACCAACGTGCCGCACAGCAGCGCCAGGCTCTCCGACATGAGCGTGGCGTCGGGGAGCCACAGCCCGGGGTAGATCGCCCCCACGCCCGCGGCGATCAGCCCGACCCGCTCGCCGGCGATGCGACGACCGGTGATGCCCAGCAGGGCGATGGTGCCTGTCCCCACCAAGCAGCCGACGAGCTGGTGGCTGAGGATCGTGTCGAAGCCGAGCAGCGACGGGAGCGACAGCACGAGGATCCAGCCCGGCGGGTGGTCGGCCCCGGGCATGCTGATGCCCTTGTCGTAGGCGTAGGGATGGACGAACCCCTTCCCGTCGGCCAGCAGGTTCGCCGCCCGGTGGTAGTAGTACGCGTCCCCGCCGATGGTGTCGACCTGCTTCCAGCCGACCGTGTAGCCCACCCGGACCCCGAGGGCCACGACGCAGATGGCCAGCAGCACCCACCAGAAGGTCCGGCTCGGCCGCCCCTCCCCGTCCCGACCCTCGTCGCGCTCTTCGTCCGCCGCCTCGGGCGCACCGGCGGCCTCGTCCGGCTCGCCGGCCTCCTCGGCCACGACGACATCGGACGCTCCCCCACCAGGCACGCGGGCGAGGTTACCCAAGCCGTCCCGCCCGGCCTGCAACCCGGCTGCCTCAGCCGCGGGCGGCCCGCACCTGCCGGACCACCAGGTCCACCAGCTCCGGGATGAGCTGCGGGGGTTGCTCGTGGCCCACGCCCTCCCAGGGCACGAGGGTCGCGTCCGGGATGCCGGCCGCCAGGGCTTCGGCGTGGGGGAAGGGGTAGACCGGGTCCTCGGTGCCGTGGATGACCAGGGACGGGGCCCGGATGCGGCCGAGGTCGTCGAGCCGGGACGCGGCTGAGGGGACGCCGGCCGCAGGGTTGGTGCCCCGGGACACGTCGGCGGCCGCGATCGCGCGGTAGCGGCGCTCGTCGAACGGGAAGCGACTGCCGGCCACCGCCCGGCAGAAGTCCACCTGGAGCTGGACGAAGTCCTCGTCCGTCTCGATCGGGCGGTCGAGGCCGTCGAACACCGCCGGGTCGCCCGCCGCCAGCCGGCCGTCGGGCCCCGGCGTGGTGCTCACCAGCGTCAGCGACGCCACGCGGTCGGACTGGAGCAGCGCCGCGGCCTGGCACACCATGCCGCCCATCGACACGCCCAGCCAGTGCGCCGCGCGGCCCACACCGGCGGCGGCCAGCACCGCCAAGGCGTCGCCGACCATGTCGTCCAGGCTGTAGGGAGCCACGTTCGAGTCGACATGGGTCGACCGGCCGGTGTCGCGGTTGTCGAACTGCACCACCCGGCACCCGGCTTCCACCAGGCCTTCGACCAGCTCCCTCGGCCACCAGACCACCGACGCCCCGCCCCCGGACACCAGCAGCACGACCGGGCCGTCCGCCGGACCACGGGGCTCGTACCACAGCCGCACACCGTCGGAGTCCGCGTAGCCGGCCATCGTCCGGGCAGTCTGTCGGCGCGGCCGCGTGAGAGCAACGGCCTGTATGTGGGACCCTCCTGGGTGTGGAGACATCCGAGTCACCCGCCGTCGTCGTGGTCGATACGGCCGGCGTCATCCGCTACTGGAGCGCGGGCGCGACGGCCCTGTTCGGCATCGAGGAGTCGGTGGGCGAAACGCTCGACCTGATCGTTCCGGACTCGTTCCGCCACCGCCACTGGGGCGGCTTCCAGCGGGCGATGAGCACCGGCGAGTCGCCGATCTCGGGAGGCCGGATCAACATCCCCGTGCGTTGCGGGGACGGCGAGGTCCGCTCCTTCCCGGGCACCTTCACCGTGCTCTGGGACGGCCACGGCCGGCCGGTCGGCGCCGTAGGCATCTGGTCCGAGCGCCGAGGCGACGAGACCCCGTTCTCGCCGATCGAACCGACGCCCTGAGCCTCGGTGCGGGCGGTCAGCCGCCCTTGCCGGGGACGACGCGATAGGCGTCGTAGACGCTGTCGATGCCGCGGATGGTCGACAGCAGGGAGTCGAGGTGGGAGGGGTCGCCCAGCTCCATGTCGAAGCGCATCTTCGACACCCGGTCGGAGCCCGTCTGGGTGGTGCAGGTGAGGATGTTGACGTGATGGTCGGCGAAGGCCGCGGTGACGTCCCGGAGCAGGCGGGCCCGGTCCAGGGCCTTGACCTCGATGGAGGCGATGAATACGCCGCCGGGCTCCAAGTCCCACTCCACGTCGATCAGGCGGTCGGCCTGGCCCTCGGCCAGTGACACCGCGTTGGCGCAGTCGGCCCGGTGCACCGAGACGCCGCGGCCCCGGGTCACGAAGCCGATGATCTCGTCGCCCGGCACCGGCGTGCAGCAGCGGGACAGCCGCACGAACACGTCGTCCAGCCCCTCGACGTGCACTCCGGCCGGCCCGCGGTTGGGGCGGGACCGGCGGGGCTGACGGATGGTGGTGGGCAGGGTTTCCTGGCCGCCGCCCGACGACTCCCGCAGGGCCTTGGACACCCGGGAGGCGGCCGCCTTGGCCGAGACGTGGTTCTCGCCGATGGCCGCATACAGGGCGTCGAGGTCGGCGTAGTTCATGGCCCGGGCGGTCTCGGCGAGCATGTTGCCCGACTGCAGCTTCTGCACCGGCAGGCCCTCGCGCCGCAGCGCCTTGATGAGGTCGTCCCGCCCGGACTCGATGGCGTCCTCCCGCCGCTCCCGGGAGAACCACTGGCGGATCTTGGACGCGGCCCGCGGCGTCCCCACGATCTGCAGCCAGTCCCGGGACGGCCCCGCCCCCTCCACCTTGGAGGTGAAGATCTCGATGGTGTCGCCCGAGGACAGCTTGGAGTCCAGCGGCACCAGCCGGCCGTTCACCCGGGCCCCGATGCAGGCGTGGCCCACCTCGGTGTGGATGGCGTAGGCGAAGTCGATGGGCGTGGCGTCGACCGGCAGCGTCACGACCTTGCCCTTGGGGGTGAACACGAAGACCTCGTCCTGCTCCAGGTCGACCTTGAGGCGCTGCATGAACTCGTCGGGGTCGCTGGTCTCGGACTGCCAGTCCACGATGCGGTTCAGCCAGGGCAGGTCGCCGGCGTTGGGGTCGTGGTCCTTGTAGGCCCAGTGGGCGGCCACGCCCTGCTCGGCCCGGGCGTGCATCTCCCACGTGCGGATCTGCACCTCGAGGGGCTTGCCCTGGGGCCCGATCACCGTGGTGTGCAGCGACTGGTACAGGTTGAACTTGGGCATGGCGATGTAGTCCTTGAACCGGCCCTGCACCGGCTTCCACGTGGCGTGGATGGACCCCAACGCCGCGTAGCAGTCCTTGACCGACTCGACCACGACCCGCATGCCCACCAGGTCGAAGATGTCGTCGAACTCGCGGCCCTTCACCACCATCTTCTCGTAGATGGAGTACAGGTGCTTGGGGCGCCCGGTGACCTCGGCCGTGATGCGCAGCTCGGCCAGGCGCAGGCGCACCTCCTCGAGCACCTGGGTCAGGTAGATGTCCCGCTCCGGCGTGCGCACCGACACCATGTGGTCGATCTCGGCGTAGCGCTTGGGGTGGAGGGCGGCGAAGGCCAGGTCCTCCAGCTGGGTCTTCACGTCCTGCATCCCGAGGCGGTGGGCCAGGGGCGCGTAGATGTCGAGCGTCTCCCGGGCCTTGCGGTCCTGCTGCCAGGCCGGCAGCGCGGCGATGGTGCGCATGTTGTGCAGCCGGTCGGCCAGCTTGATGATCAGGACCCGCAGGTCGCGGGCCATGGCCACCAGCATCTTGCGCATGGTGGCGGCCTGCTGGGCCTCGCGGGAGTCGAACTGGACCCGCTCCAGCTTGGTGACCCCGTCGACGATGGCGGCCACGTCGCTGCCGAAGGCCCGCTCGATGTCGTCGAGGGTGGTGTCGGTGTCCTCCACCGTGTCGTGGAGCAGGGCCGCTGCCACCGTCACGTCGTCGAGGCCGAACTCGGCCACGATGCGGGCCACGGCGAGGGGGTGCTGCACGAAGGGCTCGCCCGAGTTGCGGGACTGGCCCCGGTGAGCGTCGGCCGAGCGCAGGTAGGCGCGGGTGATCAGGGCGGTCGGGGCCTTGGGGTGGCGGCGCCGGAACGCGGCGAGCAGGGGCGCGACCTCATCCGCGGGCGGCTGGTGGTTGCGCCGCCATGGCAGGACCCGGTCGACGGTGGGCACCCTGGGCCTCCTTCCTGCTACATCGCCCTAAACGGTTATGAGGCTGAGTATGTCGTGATCAGTCAGTTTTCCTCGCCCACCCAGGAAACCCAACTCCACGACGAAGGCCAGGCCCGCCAGATGGCCCCCGAGGCGCTCCACCAGGCGGGTGGTGGCGGCTGCGGTCCCACCGGTGGCGAGGACGTCGTCGACGATCAGCACGGTGTCGCCGGGAGCCACCGCGTCGGCGTGGACGTCGAGGGAGTCGGTCCCGTACTCCAGCTGGTAGCTCTCGGTGACGGTCTCCCACGGGAGCTTGCCCGGCTTGCGGACCGGCACGAAGCCCGCCCCGATGCGGTAGGCCACCGGGGCGGCCCAGATGAAGCCGCGGGCCTCGATGCCCACCACCTTGTCCACCGTGAGGCCGGCCGCGTGGTCGGCGATGGCGTCCACGCTGAAGCGGTAGGCGTCGACGTCCGCCATCAGCGGGGTGAGGTCCTTGAAGACGATGCCCGGCTGCGGGAAGTCGGGGACATCGCGCACTCGGTCCAACAGCCACGACGGATCGCGAGTCATGGCGGGCGACGTTAGACCGATCGCAAGTGGACGCGGGCGACGCTAGCGGCGGGCGCCCTTGGTCTTCTTGCGCGGCCGGGGCGGGATGGCCCGGCCGCTGAGGCTGCCGGGGGTGCTGGCTTTGCCCGAGCTGGTGGCGGCCCGGGCGGCGGGGGCCGGGACCCGCCCGGTGGCGACCGCGGTGGCGACGGCTTCCGCGTCCCCGCCCCTGGCTTCCACCCGGCGCTTGATGTCGCGGTAGCGGGGCTCGCGCTCCTTGAGCACCGCCAGCAGCGGCGAAGCGATGAAGATCGACGAGTAGGCGCCGGAGAACAGGCCGATGAGCAGGGCGACGGCGAACTCCTCCAGCACCTGCGCCCCCATGATCCACGACCCCACCACCAGCAGCGACGCCACCGGCAGCAGGGCGGTCATGGTGGTGTTCAAGGACCGCATGAGGGCCTGGTTGAGCGACACGTTGACCATGCCGCCGTAGCTGAGGCCTCCGGTGGACGACACCAGCCGCGTGTTCTCGTCGACCTTGTCGAACACCACGATGCCGTCGTAGATGGAATAGCCCAGGATGGTGAGCACCGCGATGACGGTGGCGGGCGTGACCTCCAGGCCGGTGATCGAGTAGACGCCCACCGTGATGATGACGTCGTGGACCAGGGCGGCCAGCGTCGGGATCGCCATCTTCAGCTCGAAGCGGAAGGCGATGTAGATCGTCACCAGGATGAGGAACACGATCAGGGCCCGCAGCGCCTTGCGGCTGATCTCCTGGCCCCAGGTGGGGCCCACCTCGGTGAGGTTGACCTGGTCGGTGTCGGAGCCCGTCAGCTCGGCCAGCGACGCCGTGACCTGGTCGGTCTTCTCGGCCGAGACCGGCTCGGCCTCGACCCGGATGGTCCGTCCCTCGTCGGACTCGAGCACGGTGATGGTGGCACCGGCCAGGCCGTACTGGTCGACCGCGCCGCGGGCCTCGGCCACCGACGCCTCGGCCGCCGGCACCTCCCACACCACGCCGCCCTCGAAGTCGATGCCGAGGTTGAGGCCCCGCGTGACCAGCGACCCGAGGCTGATGACCACCGCCACCAGCGAGATCGTGAACCACAGGCGCTTGCGGCCCACGAAGTCGAAGTTGGTCTCGCCGTGGTAGAGCCGGCTGAAGATCGAGCGGTTCACCGCCTGCTTCGCCGCCGGGCGGGTGCCGGCCCGGCGCCGGGCCCGGATCGTCGTGGTGGGCGCCCCGCCGACCTCCCCGTCCGGGCCGCCGGCGTCGCTCGGCTCGGTCGCCTCGTCTTCGATGGCCTCGTCTTCGATGGCCTCGTCCTCGATGGCCCCGTCCTCGGTCAGGTCGGTGGGCTCGTCGGAGATGGCGTCGTCGGGCACGGCCTCGTCGCCGTCGCCGTTGGTGCCGCGGGTGCGCTTGCTCATCGTCCCACCCCCGCCCCGGTCAGCTCACGCGGGCGCTCAGGCTCGGGGGCGGCCGCCAGGCCGCGGGCCACACCGAACACCGGCATGTCGGTGAAGAAGTGGCTGCCGGACAGCAAGGTGACCGAAGGTCGCGTGAAGAACCAGGCCACCACGACGTCGAGCACGGTGGAGAGGCCGAGGAAGAAGGCGAAGCCTCGCACCGAGCCCACGGTCAACCACCACAACACCGCGGCGCCGATGAACGCCGAGGTGTCGGCGGCCAGGATGGTGCGGAAGGCCCGCTTGAACGCCCGCTCGGTCGAGCTGCGCAGCGTGCGCCCGGCCTTGACCTCGTCTTTCAGGCGTTCGAAGTACACAACGTACGAGTCGACGGTCACGCCGATGGACACGATGATGCCGGTCACGCCGGCCAACGTGAGGGCCAGGCCCTGGGTCTCGCCCAGGAAGCTCACGATCGTGTACATGAGCGAGCCCCACACGGTGAGGCCCACGATCACCACGAGGCCGAGCGCCCGGTAGTAGAGCAGCATGTAGAGCGCGACCAGGCCGAGGCCCACGATCCCGGCGATGATGCCGGCCCGCAGCGAGTCGGTGCCCAGCGAGGCCGACACCGTCTGCACGCTCTGGCGCTCCAGCTCGACCGGGAGGGAGCCGTAGCGCAGCACCAGGGCCAGGTCCTTGGCCTCACCCTCGGAGAAGCTGCCCGAGATCTGGATCTGGTCCTTGGTGTAGCTCGGGTTGTTGATCGAGGGTGCCGACTGGACCACGGAGTCCAGCACGATGGCCAGGCGCCGGGAAGGGCACACGTCCGGGGCGCCCGAGTAGCACTGCGAGGCGATCTCGTTGAACTTGTCGATGCCGTTCTCGCCGCCCCGCATCTCCAGGCGGACCAGCCACTGCCCGTTCTGGATGTCGGCCGAGGCGGTCTTGACGATGCGGCCCGTGGCCAGCGACGGACCGAGCTGGTAGGGGCCGGTGTCGCCGATGCCGCCCAGGATGACGGCGGAGTCGGGGTCGTCCTGCTCGCGCGGGGTGAGCGGGATGCCGTTCTCGGTCTCGGCCGGCGGCTCGCCGGTCTGCGCCTCGGTCGACGGCGGCGTCTCCGGCGCGGTGGTCGTGGTGGTGCCCGGCTGCTCCTGGAGCGCTGCCGCGCTCTCGCCCTCGACCAGCCCCAGCGCCCCCTCGGAGGTGGCGGTGGTGTCAGGCGTAGTGGTGGGGGTGGTGTCGGTGGGGGCGGTGGTGTCGGTCGTGTCGGGCTGGGTGTTGCCGGTGGCCGTCTGGCCGGTGAAGTCTTGGATCACGGGGCGGAAGCGCAGCTCCGCGGTCTGGCCCACCAGCTCCAGGGCCCGGTCCCGGTTCTTGACCCCCGGGAGCTGGACGACGATGGCGTCGCCCTGGCGGGTGATCTCGGGCTCGGCCACGCCCAGGGCGTCGACCCGGGCCCGGATGATGTTCAGCGCCTGGTCGAGCTGCTCGCCCGAGGCGTTGCCGGTCGGGGCCAGCACCACCGAGACGCCGCCCTGGAGGTCGAGCCCCAGCTCGGGGCTGTTGCCGGACAGCAGCGTGAGGGCCAGGCCGCCGTAGGCCAGCGCCATGATGAAGATGAGGGGCAGCAGGATCTTGCGTCGCATCAGCTCAAACGTTCGGCTCCGGGGCGGAGGGTCCCGCCTCGTCGGGCTCGGCCGGCGCGTCCTCGGGCTCGCCGGGCTCGGCGGCCTCGGTAGCGTCTTCCACCTTACGCAGCACCGCCTGGCGGGCCACGGTCAGCTCCACCCCCGGAGCCACGCTCAGCGTCATGTCCTCGGGCCCCAGCTCGACGATCCGGCCGTAGATGCCCGCGGTGAGGATGACCTCGTCGCCGGGCTCCAGCGTGGCGACCAGCGCCTGGTGCGCGCGCACTCGCCGCTGTTGGGGTCGGATGAACAGGAGCCACAGCACGAAGAACGTGGCGGCGATGACGAGAAGTTGCTCCATAGGCAGCCGGACGAGGTTAGCCCCCGCCGTCCCCCGACAAGGCATCCGGGGCGCCCCAGTTCGCGGCGACCTCGGCTCGCAGCGTCGCCAGCGTCCCGGCGCCGATGGCGGACCGGATGCGGTTGACCAGGTCCAGGGTCCACCACATGTTGTGCAGCGTCAGCAGCCGGGGCGCAGTGGGCTCGGCCACGGACAGCAGGTGGCGCAGGTAGCCCCGCGACCAGCGGGCGCACACCGGGCAGCCGCAGTCGGGGTCGACCGGCCCGGCGTCGTCCGCGTAGCGGCGGTTGCGCAGGTTCAGGCGGCCGCCCCACGTGAGCATCGTGCCGTGGCGGCCCAGGCGGGTGGGCAGCACGCAGTCGAACATGTCGATGCCCCGGGCCACCGCGTCGACCATCCCCAGCGGGTCGCCAAGGCCCATGAAGTAGCGGGGGCGGTCGGTGGGCAGCGGACCCAGCGCGGCCTCGAGCGCGGGCAGCATCTCGGCCCGGTCCTCCCCCACCGACAGCCCGCCCACCGCGTAGCCGTCGAAGCCGATGGCCACGGTCCGCTCGGCGCTCTCCACCCGCAGCTCGTGGTCGGTGCCGCCCTGGACGATGCCGAACTGGCTGAGGTCGTCTCGGTCGTGCGCCAGGAACGCCTTGCGGGCCCGGGTGGCCCAGAGCGCGGTGCGATCGACCGCGGCCCGGAGCACCGGGGGCGGGGACGGGAGCGCGGCGCACACGTCCAGCACCATCTGGATGTCCGCCCCCAGCTTGACCTGCACGTCGACCGCGCCCTCGGGGCTGAGGTGGTGGCGCGACCCGTCGTAGGTGGAGGCGAACGTGGCCCCCTCGTCGTCGAGCCGCGGCCCCAGCGAGAACACCTGGTAGCCCCCGGAGTCGGTGAGGACGTGGCCGCGCCAATCGGCGAAGCCGTGGATGCCCCCCAGGCGGGCGACCACGTCGGCCCCGGGCCGGAGCATCAGGTGGTAGGTGTTGCCCAGCATGACCTCGGCCCCGAGGTCCTCCAGGTCGGCCGACGACAGCGTCCGCACCGCTCCCCTGGTGCCGACGGGCATGAAGCACGGGGTGGAGAACGACCCCCGGGCCGTGGTGACCGTGCCGGTGCGGGCCGCGCCGTCGGTCGCCTGGAGCTCGAAGCCGAGCGTCACGACCGCGCCACGAGCATCGCGTCCCCGAAGGACAGGAACCGGTAGCCCTCGGCCAGCGCCAGCGCGTACAGCTCCCGCCACCGGGGACCGATCAGGGCGTCGACCAGCACCAGCAGCGATGACCGCGGCAGGTGGAAGTTGGTGAGCAGCACGTCCGTCGCCCGCCAGGTCCACGGCCGGTGGATGAACAGCTCGGTGCGCCCCTCCAGCTCGCCCGACGCCGCGGCGGACTCCAGGGCACGCACGCTGGTGGTCCCCACCGCCACGACCCGACCGCCCGCGGCCCGCGCGTGCTCGCAGGCGTCCAGCGTGGCGGCCGGGACCAGGTAGCGCTCGGCGTGCATGTGGTGGTCCTCGACCTTGGCCGCCGACATGGGCCGGAACGTGCCCATGCCCACCATGAGCTCGACGGGCTCGACCCGGGCGCCCGCGGCCCGGCAGCGAGCCAGCAGTTCGGGCGTGAGGTGGAGGCCGGCAGTGGGCGCCGCCACCGACCCGGGCCGCTCGGCGAACACCGTCTGGTAGCGCTCGGGGTCGGCCAGCGGGGTGTGGATGTAGGGCGGCAACGGGACGATGCCGTAGCGATCGAGCACCGCCAGCTCGTCCTCGCCCGCCGCCACCGTCAGCGTCACCAGCCGGGTGCCGTCGCCCGCCCCTTCGCCCCTCACCTCGACGTCGAGGTCGGGCCCGGCCGCCAGCCGGGTACCGGGGCGGACCCGCCGGCTCGGGCGGACCAGCGCCTCCCAGTCGCCCGCCGGGCCCTGCTCCAGCAGCAGGATCTCGACCTCGCCCCCGCTGGGCTTGCGCAGCCGGAGCCGGGCGGGCAGGACCCGCGTCGTGTTGACCACCAGCACGTCGCCGGGACGCACGAAGTCGGCCAGGCCCGCGACCGTGCGGTGGGCCACCTGCCCGCCGGCCAGCGGCGCGTCCACCAGCAACCGGGCCGCGTCGCGGGGTTCGGCCGGCCGCTGGGCGATGGCGCGCTCGGGCAGGTGGTAGTCGAAGTCGGCGAGGTCCATGGGCTGGTCAAACCTACCGGGCGGGACCCTCGTTACACTGCGTGCGGCCATCGGGCGGACAGGGCGGAGCGATTCATGGACGAGGGCGCCGGCGACGGCGACGGGGACCGCGCGGCCAGCGTGGTGATCCCCGCCCACAACGAGGAGGCGGTGATCGGTCGGCTGCTCACGTCGCTGACCGAGGGCCTCGACGGCGCGGCCCTGGACGTGGTGGTGGCCTGCAACGGCTGCACCGACCGGACGGCCGAGATCGCCTCCGAGCACGGCGCCCGGGTCGTCGTCGTGCCCGAGCCGTCCAAGATCGCCGCGCTCAACGCGGCGGACGAGGTGGCCGAGGGCTTTCCCCGCTTCTACGTCGACGCCGACGTGGTGCTCACCGGCCGGGCCGTGCTCGACGTGGCCCGGGCGCTGGAGGAGCCCGGCGCGCTGGCCGCCGCCCCGCCCGCGCACCTCGACACGACGGGCCGTCCCTGGACGGTCCGCGCCTTCTACCGCGTCTGGGAGGCGGTCCAGGACGCCAACCACATGCCCGCGGGATCCGGGGTGTATGCCATGAACGCCGCCGGCCGCGCCCGCTTCGACCGATTCCCTGACGTCGTGGCCGACGACCTGTTCGCCCGCAACGTCTTCACCCGGGACGAGCGCCGGGCGCCCGCCACCGATGCAGTGCTGGTGGAGGCGCCCCACACCCTCGGAGCCCTGCTGGCGCGGCGCATCCGGGTCTACGCCGGCAACGCCCAGGTCGCCGCCGATCCCGAGCTGAGCCGGCTCCCGGGCGGCCGCGAGCCCCGCACCCCCTGGTGGAAGGTGGTGGCCCGCCGCCCGGCGCTGATCCCCGCCGCGACCGTGTTCGTCGCCGTCAACGGCCTGGCCAAGCTGCGGGCCCGGCGTCTGGGGCGCCGCGGTCGGGCGGTGGCGTGGGGCCGGGACGAGACCACCCGATCGGCCACGGGCGCGCAGCCCTAGGCGCTACGTCCCCCAGAGCGTCGGGTTGGCCCCGGTCGGGCCGGCTGTGGGCGGCGGCGCCAGGTCCAGGTGATGCCAGGCGGCCGGCAGCGCCACCCGACCCCGGGGCGTGCGCATGAGCAGGCCCTGCTGGAGCAGGAACGGCTCGTAGACATCCTCGACCGTCTCGGTCTGCTCGCCCACGCTGATGGCCAGGGTCGACAGGCCCACCGGCCCACCCCCGAACCGCTGGCACAGGGCGGTGAGGATGGCCCGGTCGACCTTGTCCAGGCCGCGGTCGTCCACCCCGAACACCGCCAGGCCCCGCTCGGCGGTGGCGCGGTCGACGCTGCCGTCGCCGGTGACCTCGGCGTAGTCGCGGACCCGGCGCAGCAGCCGGTTCGCGATGCGGGGCGTGCCCCGGGCCCGGCGGGCGATCTCGGCACAGCCGGGCCGGTCGATGCCGACGCCGAGGATGCCGGCGGCGCGGGCGACGATCGCCTCCAGGTCGGTG
>DASRJN010000072.1:0-2671 GCA_035649455.1 Acidimicrobiales bacterium | reverse complement strand
GCGGGTGGCGCCGTTGATGGCCCGGGTCGGGTGCTGGTTGGGCCCGGGGGTGTACTCCTCCATCGAGACCTTCGAGCCCATGTCGTGGCCGGAGGAGAACATGGGGCCGACCCCGCCGAGGATCACCACTCGCACGTCGTCGTCGGCCTCGGCCCGGAGGAAGGCGTCGTTCAGGTCGACGAGCATCCCGCGGTTCTGGGCGTTGCGAGCCTCCGGCCGGTTGAGCATGATGCGTGCGATCCGCCCCTCGTCGAGCGTCTCGTACAGCACGAACTTGTACTCGGGCATCGTCCCTCCGAAGTGTCCAGGTGTGACCCTACTGTTAGACGACGCCTACCGCACGAACTAGGATTGCCTGCTCATGGAACTGCGACCGGGACAGAAGCTGCACAGCGCCGTGTGCGACGCGCAGGTGGTCGTCGTCAGGGCGCCGTCCGCCGATGTCGCGCTCGCCTGCGGGGGTGCGCCCCTGTTGGCCGACGGCGAGGAGGGCGATGGCACTGCGACGCTCGACGCCTCGCTCGGCGATGGGCCCCTGCTCGGGAAGCGCTACGTGGACGACGAGGCCGGGCTGGAGCTGCTGTGCACCCGGCCCGGGAAGGGCGCGCTGACGGTCGACGGCCGCGCGCTGGTGGTCAAGGGCGCCAAGCCCTTGCCCGCCTCCGACTGACGTGAACCTGCTGCTCCTGCTGGACATGGTCGCCGCGGGGCGCGGCGACGAGGTGGCGGTGCAGGCGGGCGAGGACCGGCTCACCGCGGCCGAGCTCCTGGCCGCCGCGTGGGCCGGGGCCAATCTGATAGGGGGCGCCTCGGCCCTGGCGTATGTGGGCGCCAACGGCCTGGCCTTCCCCATCGGGCTGTTCGCGGCCGCCGCGGCAGGCGTGCCCTTCGTGCCGCTCAACTACCGGCTGAGCGACGAGCAGCTCCACGACCTGCTGGCGCCCCTCGGCGACACCCTGGTGGTGGCCGAGGGCGACGCCGCCGCATTGGCGGCCCGGGGCCACCGGGTGATCGCCGCCGAGGACTTCGTGGCCGCGGCCCGCACCGGTGGGGCCGGGGACGTGCCCGCCGACGGCGAGGGCGAGGCCGTCCTGCTCTACACCAGCGGCACCACCGCCGCTCCCAAGGCCGCCGTGCTGCGCCACCGCCACCTGGCCGCTTACGTCGTGGAGACGGTGGAGTTCGCGGGCGCGGGACCCGACGAGGCCGTGCTGGTGAGCGTGCCGCCCTACCACGTGGCCGGCCTGGCCAACCTGCTGAGCAACCTCTACGCGGGCCGCCGGGTCGTCTACCTGTCCCAGTTCGATGCCGATGCCTGGGTCGCGGCGGTGCGCAGGGAGGGGATCACCAACGCCATGGTGGTGCCCACCATGCTGGCCCGCATCTGCGACGCCCTGGAGGCCGGCGGCAACGACCTGCCCACGCTGCGGGCGCTGTCCTACGGCGGGGCCCGCACCCCGGCCATCGTCCTGGAGCGGGCCATGCGCCTGCTGCCCGACGCCGCCTTCACCAACGCCTACGGGCTCACCGAGACGAGCTCGACCATCGCGGTGCTGGGCCCCGACGACCACCGGGCCGCCCGGGACGGCGATCCGGTGGCCACCGCCCGCCTGGGCTCGGCCGGGCGGGTGCTGCCCGGCGTCGAGGTCGAGGTGCGCGACCCGCTCGGCGCCCCGCTCCCGGAGGGCGAGCCGGGCGAGATCTGGGTGCGGGGCGAGCAGGTGTCGGGCGAGTACGCCGGCCGGGACGCCCCGCTCGACGCCTCCGGCTGGTTCCCCACGCGGGACCGCGGCTGGCTCGACGCCGACGGCTACCTGTTCATCGAGGGCCGCAGCGACGACACCATCATCCGGGGCGGCGAGAACATCGCACCGGCCGAGATCGAGGAGGTGCTGCTCCGGCATCCCGGCATCGCCCAGTGCGCGGTGGTGGGCGTCCCCGACGACGAGTGGGGCCAGCGCATCGCGGCCGTGGTGGTGCCCCGGCCCGGTGTCAGCCTCGATGCGGCCGAGGTGCAGGACTTCGCCCGGCGGTCGCTGCGAGGCTCGAAGACGCCGGAGATCGTCAGCTTCGTCGACGCGCTGCCGTTCACCGAGACCGGCAAGCTGCTCCGTCGTGTGGTCCAGGCCGACCTGCTACCCTCCTGAGACCGGTCGTGTGACCCGGTTGTTAGTTTTCGGCGAGGGGGTTGGCCGTGGACATCAACGACATGGTGCTCGTGAGCGTGGACGACCATGTGGTCGAGCCGCCGCACGTCTTCGAGGGGCGGCTCCCCGCTGAGTACGCCGACCTGGCGCCGAAGTTCGTCACCCGGGCCGACGGCACCAACGCCTGGGTCTACGAGGGCCAGGAGATCGCCAACGTCGCCCTCAACGCGGTGGCCGGGCGCCCGCCCGAGGAGTACGGCATGGAGCCGACCTCCTTCGCCGAGCTGCGGGCCGGTTGCTACGACATCGACGCCCGGGTCAAGGACATGGACGCCAATGGCGTGCTGGGCTCCCTGTGCTTCCCGTCCTTCCCCCAGTTCTGTGGCCAGCTGTTCGCCCGCACCGAGGACAAGGACGTGGCCCTGGCCATGGTGCGGGCCTACAACGACTGGCACATCGAGGACTGGTGCGGCTCGCACCCCGGCCGCTTCATCCCCTGCTCGCTGCCGGCCATCTGGGACCCG
>DASRJN010000071.1:0-15616 GCA_035649455.1 Acidimicrobiales bacterium | reverse complement strand
TTGACGTAGCTGTCGCCGAAGAACACCGCGGTCGGGTCGGGGCACACCACGATGTCGGGCCGATGCCGGCGCACCAGGCCTACCAGCCGGCCCCGCAGCGCCAGGTCGTTGGTGACCTCGCCGTCGGGCAGCCCCAACATGTCGATGCCGGCCAGGCCCAGCACCTCGGCGGCGGCACGCACCTCGCCCGCCCGTCGCTCGGCGAGCGCGGCCGGGTCGGTGGCCGGATCGGGCGAGCCCTTGTCGCCCGCGTTGACCACCACCAGGCGGACCTCGGCCCCCTTGGCCGCCCAGTGGGCCAGCGTGGCGCCGCACGACACCTCGGGATCGTCCGGATGGGCGTAGACCGCCATGGCCCGGGCGGGCACCTCGGCGAGCAGCGCGGTCACGGCGCGTCCCCGATGGCGGCGATGGCGACCTCCAGCGCCTCGTCGTCGATGCCGTGATGGGTCATGAGCCGCACCATCCCCGGGCCCAGCGTGACCCCGCCCACGCCCCGCTCGGCCAGCGCCGTCAGCAGCTTGACCGGATCGTCGTGGCGGAACAGCACGACGTTGGTCGGCACCTCGGCCGGGTTGCAGCCCGCGTCCGGCCAGCGCTCGGCCACCGCCTCCGCCAGCCGGCGAGCCCGACGGTGGTCCTCGGCCAGCCGGTCGACCATGGTGTCCAGCGCCACCAGGCCGGCGGCGGCCAGGATGCCGACCTGGCGCATGCCCCCGCCCAGGCGCTTGCGCTCCAGCCGGGCCCGGGCGATCAGATCGGCCGGACCGGCCAGCAGCGATCCCACCGGGGCCGCCAGGCCCTTGGACAGGCACGACGTGACGGTGGTGGCGCCGGCCGAGCGCTGGGCCACGCTGGTGCCGGTGGCCACCGCGGCGTTGAACAGGCGGGCGCCGTCCAGGTGGACCGGCACCCCCACCGCGGCCACCGCTTCCAGCCGGTCGAGCGGCCAGGGCCGGCCGCCCGAGGCCAGGTGGGTGTCCTCCACGCACACCACCGCGGGCTCGGGCCAGCGGTGGGCTGCTCCCTCCACCAGGTGGGCCACCGCCGCGGGGTCGAGCGTGCCGTCGTCGTCGTCGATGACGTTGAGCTGCGCCACCTGGTTGAGGCCGAACGCCCCGCCCTCGTGGGTGACCACGTGCTGGCGCCGCCCGGCGATCACGATCGACCCGGCCGGGGCCAGCACCCGCAGGGCCACCTGGTTGGCCATGGTCCCCGACGGCAGGAACAGGGCCGCTGCCTTGCCGGTGAGCTCGGCGTAGCGCCGCTGCAGCCGGTTGACGGTGGGGTCGTCGCCGAAGCCGTCGTCGCCCACCTCGGCGGCGGCCATGGCCTCGCGCATGGCCGGCGTGGGGCGGGTGACGGTGTCGCTGCGGAGATCGACGGCGGGGGCGACGGGTGCGGTGTCGGCCATCGCAGGGCACGGTACCGTCGCACCCCATGAGCGTGCCCTCCGCTCCCCCGGGCGGTTCGATCGCGCCCGACCAGTTGCTGGCGCTGGCCACCGACGTGGCCACCCGGGCCGCCCGCCTCCTGCTCGCAGGCCAGGACCGGGAGCGCACCTCGATCGAGACCAAGTCGACCAGCACCGACATGGTCAGCGAGATGGACCGGGCGTCGGAGCAGCTCATCGTGCGCGAGCTGCTGACGGCCCGGCCGGACGACGGGATCGTGGGCGAGGAGGGCAGCGCCCTCACCGGCACCAGCGGCCTGCGGTGGGTGGTGGACCCGCTGGATGGCACCACCAACTACCTCTACGGCTTCCCGGGCTGGAGCGTCTCGATCGCGGCCGAGGACGAAGCGGGCGTGGTGGCGGGCGTGGTCGTCGACCCGTCGCACCGGGAGGTGTTCAGCGCCACCCGGGGCGGGGGCGCCCGCCGCAACGGCGAGCCCATCCGGTGCTCGGCCCAGACGGTCCTGGCCGAGACGCTGGTGGGGACGGGTTTCAACTACGAGGCTCGGCGGCGGCGGCGCCAAGCCGAAGTGCTCGTGGATCTGTTGCCCGGGGTGCGCGACATCCGCCGCATGGGGGCGGCGTCGGTCGACCTGTGCTCGGTGGCCTGCGGCCGCCTCGACGCCTACTACGAGCGGGGTCTTTCCTGGTGGGATGTCGCGGCGGGTAGTCTCATCGCGGCGGAAGCGGGTGCCGTCATCTCCTCCCTAGACGGTGGCCCGGTCACCGGTGACTCGGTCATGGCATCCGCCCCTGGCGTCGCCGCCGCTCTGAGTGAGCTTCTGCGCTCTCTCTGTGCACAAGATGTGTCGTGAGTCACCGAGAACGCCACATGTCACCGGATCGCAACGTGCTTGGACAGTGCACCGAAACGAACTGTCGGCATCCTTGTACTGATGACCGCCGCGCCCGCTCCAACTCAGGGGACCTCCACTCCTGGGTCGACAACCGCCGGACAGCCCGCCTCCGAATCTGGGGCACTGTCCACCGCCGCCGGTAGCGACGCCTCGATCCCCACACCTCCGGAGCCTCCCATGCGCTCTCCCATCGACATCTCGACCGAGGGTGGCACCGTGGTCCTTTCCGTCGTTCGCTGCCTCGACGAGGCGGCCGGCGGCGCACTGCTCGAGGCCGCGTCCGCGGCGCTCGACAGAGCACCCTCCCGCATCGAGGTCGACCTGCGCGCCCTCGACTCGTTCACCGACGCCGGCGCCCGGGCGTTGGTGGGGTGCCGCGACCTCGGCGCCAAGCTCCCCGAGGGCCTGCACTACCGCACGGGCCGAGGGCCCGGGCGCGACGCCCTGCTGGCCGCTTACACCGACTACGACGCCGGTCCGCTCGCGGGGTGACCGGCGCGGTCACCGGGGGCGTTCTGCCCGCGCGTCTACGCGCGCGGCCTCTCGATGAGGCACGATCTTGAGCGTGGGTACTCGCATACTGTCCGTCGAAGACGATGAGCGCATCCGCACGGCGGTCAAGCTGGCCCTCGAGGACGAGGGTTGGTCGGTGGAAGAGGCCGGCACGGGTGAGGAGGCGCTGAACGCCTTCCAGCGCCAGCCCGCCGACGTCGTTCTCATCGACATCATGTTGCCCGGCATAGACGGCTTCGACGTGTGCCGGGCCATCCGGCGCACCTCGGACGTGCCGATCGTCATGGTCACCGCCCGCGCCGACACGCACGACGTCGTCGCCGGGCTCGAGGCCGGGGCCGACGACTACCTGACCAAGCCGTTCGCGCCCAAGGAGCTGTCGGCCCGCATCCGTGCCCTGCTGCGCCGGGTGCGCAGCAGCGACTCGGGCAGCAGCCACCTGCGCTTCGGCGAGCTCGAGATCATCCCGGACGAGGGCGTCGTCCGCCGCGGCGGCGAGGAGATCCACCTGACCAAGACCGAGTTCCGCCTGCTGGTCGAGCTCGGGTCCAGCCCCGGCCGCGTGTTCTCGCGCGAAGTGCTGCTCGAGCGGGTGTGGGGCTACGGCTACTTCGGCGACGGCCGGCTGGTCGACGTGCACGTCCGCCGCCTGCGGACCAAGGTCGAGGCCGACCCCGCCAACCCCCGCCACGTCGTGACCGTGCGGGGGCTCGGCTACAAGCTCCAGGCCTGATCCCCGGGTCCCATGCGGCCGCCTCGCCTGCTCCCCCGGCTCGGGCTCCGAGCCCGCATCACCATTGCCTTCGCGGTGGGCGCCCTGGTGATCTCGGCCGTGCTCGCGGGGGCGACGCTGGGGCTCACCCGGCAGAACCTCCTGGACCAGCGCGAGTCCAGCGCCACGGCCCGCACCTACCAGAATGCCGAAGCGGTGCGGCAGTTGCTGCCCCCGGGGGAGGCGGGGCCCGACTTCGACGCGGCTGACGTGCTCAGCTCGCTCCAGACCCCCAGCGGCTCCAACCCCGTCCTGCTCAAGGACGACCGCTGGTACCCGCTCACGCCCGAGTTCGGCGAGGACGAGCTGCCCGCGTCGCTACGAGCCATGGTGCGCCGCGGCCAGCCGGCCCGCATGCGCTTCGACCACGACGGCGTGACGCAGTTGGCCGTGGGCGTGCCGCTCGAGTCCATCAACGGCGCCTACTTCGAGATCGTCTCGCTGGAGGAGCTGGAGGGCACGCTCGAGTCGATCGGCATCTCGCTCCTGGCCGCCGCCCTGCTGTCCACGTTGGCCGGCGCGGCGGTGGGCTGGTGGGCCGCCCGTCGGGTGCTGCGCCCGCTGCACGGCATCGGCGAAGCCGCCCACGCCATCGCCACCGGGCGGTTGGAGACCCGGGTCGAGGCCAGCGAGGACGCCGATCTCGCCACGCTGGCCGACTCGTTCAACGAGATGGCGGCGGCCATGGAGGAGCGCGTCCAGCGCGACGCCCGCTTCGCCTCCAACGTCAGCCACGAGCTGCGCTCGCCGCTCATGACCCTGGCCGCGTCGATCGAGGTCCTCCAGAACCAGCGCGACGACATGCCCGAGCGGGCCAAGGCCGCGCTCGACCTCATGGCGGCGGACATCGAGCGCTTCCGCCAGCTGGTCGAGGACCTGCTGGAGATCTCCCGCTTCGACGCCGGCGTCATGCACCTCGACCTGGAGGAGGTGAGGGTCGACGAGCTGGTCATGCAGGCGGTGACCGCCTCCACCGACGTGGACGTGACCGTCGACATCGACTCCGACCTGGCGGGCGTGGTGGTCAAGGCGGACAAGCGCCGGCTGTCCCGGGTGATCGCCAACCTGCTGGACAACGCGGCGAAGTACGGCGACGGCGCCTCGCGGGTCGAGCTGCGCAAGGCCGGCGACGCCGTGCTCATCGCGGTCGAGGACCACGGGCCCGGGGTCCCGCCCGAGGACCGCGAGGCGATCTTCTTCCGGTTCAACCGCGGCTCGTCGGCCGGGCACCGGCGCGGCATCGACGGCGTCGGCCTCGGCCTGGCTCTGGTGGCCGAGCACATCCGGCTCCACGGCGGGTCCGTGTGGGTGGAGGACCGCGCCAACGGCGAGTCCGGCGCCCGCTTCGTCATCGAGCTGCCCGCGGAGGCATCATGAGACGACCTTCCCGCCGGCCGGTGGCCGCGGCCGTCCTGGCCGGGATCGTCCTGCTGGGGGCGTGCGGCGTGCCGACCGACGACAAACCGCGGGCCATCTCCCGGGAGCAGGCGCCGGACCTGGACGAGGGCGAGCAGGACACCCGCCCGGCGGTCACCGAAGCGGCCACGCTCATCCTCACCCGGGTCGACGGGGCCACCAACTTCCTGGTGCCGGTCGAGGAGCAGGTCCCGGTGGACACCTCGTCCAAGCCGACACCCCGGACCGCGCTAGAGACGCTGCTGTCCTACACGCCGGGCGGGGACCTGCGCGCCCAGGGCATCACCACCCGCATCCCGCCCAACACCGCGCTGGCCAGCACGCCAGAGCTCGACGACCGGGGTGTGCTCACCGTCAACCTGAACTCCAACATCGACCACGTGCAGGCGGAGGGCTCGCGGCTGGCCTTCGGGCAGATCGTGTGCACGGCCGACGCCTTCGACGGGGTGGACGCCGTGCAGTTCCAGGTCGAAGGCGAGTCACGGGCCGCGCCCAAGGGCGACGGCGAGGCCAGCGCCGGGCCGCTCACCTGCACCGAATACGCCAACCTGTTCGACAGCGACACCGGCTGAAAGGCGCGCCCCGGTAGCCCCCGCATGGCCACTAGCCTGCGCGCCCGTGCCGGGCGCCGCCCGGGCGCCATCGGGACGCGGGGACGGGACACTTGGCCTACCAACTCGGCATAGACCTCGGCACCACCTACACGGCCGCCGCCATCTACGACCCCGACTCCGGCCACGGTCCCGAGGTGGTCAACCTGGGCGACCGGGGGCCGACCGTCCCGTCGGTGCTGTGCCTGCAGCCGGGCGGCGAGTTCCTGGCCGGCGACGCCGCCGAGCGCCACGCGGTCACCGACCCCCAGCGGATCGCGCGCCAGTTCAAGCGCCGGCTGGGCGACCCCACGCCCCTGGTGGTGGGCGACGCCTCGCTGCCGGCCGAGGTCCTGACCTCCCGGCTGCTGCGCTGGGTGATCGACACGGTGGTGCGGATCCGCGGCGGCGAGCGCCCGTCGTCCATCGTGCTCACCCACCCGGCCAACTGGGGACCGTTCAAGCGCGATCTGCTGGACAAGGCGGCCGAGCTGGCCGGCATCGGGCGCACGATCCTGCTCACCGAGCCGCAGGCCGCCGCCATCTCGTACTCGTCGCAGGCCCGGGTCGAGCAGGGCGCGGTCATCGCGGTCTACGACCTGGGCGGTGGCACGTTCGACGCCGCGGTCCTGCGCAAGGAGCCCGACGGCGGGTTCACCATGCTGGGCACCCCGGAGGGCATCGAGCACCTGGGCGGCATCGACGTGGACGCGGCGGTGTTCGCCCACGTGACCACGTCCCTGGGCGACGCGTACGAGGAGCTCGACCCCGACGACCCGCAGGCGCTGGCGGCGGTGTCCCGGCTGCGCATCGAGTGCACCCAGGCCAAGGAGGCCCTGTCGCTCGATACCGAGATCTCGGTCCCGGTGCTGCTCCCCACCATCCAGACCGAGGTCCGCGTCACCCGCGCCGAGCTGGAGGAGATGATCCGCCCCCCGCTGTCCGACACGGTCACGGCCCTCGAGCGGGCGGTCCGCTCGACCAACCTCTCGCCCAGCGACATCGACCACGTGCTGCTGGTGGGCGGTTCGTCCCGCATCCCGCTGGTGGCCGAGCTGGTCTCGGCCCGCCTGGGCCGGCCGGTGGCGGTCGACGCGCACCCCAAGCACGCCATCGCCCTCGGCGCGGCCATCGTCGCCGCCCGGGCGGCCGGCTCCCTGCGCCCCGCCCCCACCCCGGGTGCGACGGCGGGCGCCCCCCCGGCGGTCGCCCCGGCCGGCGTCCCCCTGCCTCCGCCCCCGGCCGCCACCCGCCCCGCAGCCCCGATGGCCCCGCCCGCCGCGGCAGCCGCGGCCGCGGCCGCCCGGCCGCCCGCCCCCGCGGCCAACCGCGCACCGGCTCCCTCCGCCGCCGGCCCGAAGCCGCCTGTGCCGGCTGCCTCGCCCACGCCCACCCCCACCGGACCGCCGGCGTACGGCGCCTCGCGCGCACCTGCCGCACCGCCGCCGCCCGCCGCCTCCGCCGCGCCCCCGACGGCACCGCCGCCCTCCGCACCGCCGCCGTCCCCGGCCGGACGACCGTCCGGACCACCGCCGCCGGGCCGGCCGGGCCCCGGCGCGCCTCCGCCGCCGCCCGGGGGGCCGACCCGTCCGGGTGCGCCGGGCGGGTACCCGGGGATGGACCCCACGTTCGAGGCCGCCCGGTCCGAGCCGCCGCCTCCCTCCCTGGGCTACCGGGCGGCCGCGATGCCGCCGGCGCCGGGGACGTCCGGCGACCTCCCTCCCGGCTATCTGACCCAGGACCTCAAGGCCAGGAAGCAGACGCGCGATCGCCGCAAGCACCGGCTCATGCTCGCCCTGGGCCTGCTGCTGCTGATCGTGGCCGTGCTGGCCACGCTGGTCATCCAGAAGCTGCAGAGCCAGCCCGACACCATCGCCAGCGTCGACGTCGGCGAGTGCTTCACGGGCGAGCCCACCGACCTCAGCGTGGTCGACTGCGAGCAGCCCCACCACGGCGAGCTGTTCTTCACGGCCCCTCCGGGCGACGCGGCGGCCGCCTCCTACCCGGGTGCCGACGCCCTGCGGGATCTGGTGGGCCAGGCCTGCGTGGCCAACCTGCCCACCTACTACGGGGGCACGGCCGAGGCGGCCGCGGCCGCGGGCATCGAGGTCCAGCCGGTGGTGCCCAGCGAGGAGCAGTGGGACGACGGCACCCAGGACGGCTTCTGCGTGGCCGTGCCCGCCGAGGGAGGCACCGCTTCGGGGTCCATCAAGGGCCAGGGCGCCGCCTGACCGGGCTCAGCCGAAGAACACCGAGGCGACCTCGTACACGTTGGGATCGACGAGCTTGAGCTCGCCGGTGGCTTCGTCCAGCGGGACCCGCACGATGTCGCCCGCCCGCAGCGCCACCATCGTCCCCCAGGCGTTGTCGTGCACCGCGTCGATGGCCGCGATCCCGAAACGGGTGGCCAGCACCCGGTCGAACGCCGTGGGCGTGCCGCCCCGCTGGACGTGGCCCAGCACGATGGCCCGGGTCTCGTAGCCGGTGCGCTCCTCGATGGCCTTGGCCAGCGCGTCGCCGATGCCGCCCAGGCGCACGTGGCCGAAGGCGTCGACCTCGCCGGACACCAGCGCCAGGGTGCCCTCGGCCGGCTTGGCCCCCTCGGCCACCACCACGATCGACGCCCAGCGGCCCCGCTCGTGGCGCCGCTGGATCACCGAGCACACCTCGTCGATGTCGAAGGGGATCTCGGGGATCAGCAGCATCGTGGCGCCCCCCGCGATGGCGGCCCAGGTGGCGATGTGGCCGGCGTGGCGGCCCATGACCTCCACCACCATCACCCGGTCGTGGGACTCGGCCGTGGTGTGCAGCCGGTCGATGGCGTCCACGCACACCTGCACCGCGGTGTCGAACCCGAACGTGAGCTCGGTGGCCGACAGGTCGTTGTCGATGGTCTTGGGCACGCCCACCACCTGCACGCCTTCGGCCGCCAGCTTGGACGCCACGCCGAGGGTGTCCTCGCCGCCGATGGCCACGAGGGCGTCGATGCCGCGCTCGGACAGCGTGTGCTTGACCGCGTCGACGCCGCCCTCCTGCTTGTAGGGGTTGGTGCGGGACGAGCCGAGGATGGTCCCGCCCCGCGGCAGGGTGCCGCGGAAGGACTCGACGGACACGGGACCGAGGTTGTCCTCGATCGCGCCGCGCCACCCGTCGCGTATCCCGACGAGCTGGTCGCCGTAGACCCGTTCGCCCTTGCGGACGACCGCGCGCATCACAGCGTTGAGGCCGGGGCAGTCGCCACCGCCGGTGAGCATCGCCACTCGCATGCTGCGACGTTACCGAGCGTGAGGATCATCGTCAGCGTCACTTACGGGCATGTGACCGGGCTAGCGTCGCCCGGCGATGTCCGTGGTGATCGCCATCGATGCGGGGACGACCGGGGTCCGCAGCTTCGCGCTGCGCGACGACGGCACGCCGGCCGGCTACGCCTACCGCGAGTTCCCCCAGCACTTCCCCGCCCCCGGCCTGGTCGAGCACGATCCCGACGACATCTGGGAGGCCACGACCGCCACGCTCGCTGACCTGCTCGAACGGCTCGACGGCGAGGCCGTGGCCGCGGTCGGCATCACCAATCAGCGGGAGACGACGGTGGTCTGGGACCGCCGGACCGGGCGCCCGCTGCACCGCGCCCTGGTGTGGCAGGACCGGCGCACGGCGGCCCGCTGCGACGCCCTGGCCGCGGCCGGGCACCTCCCGGCCGTGCGCCGGACCACGGGCCTGGTGCTCGATCCCTACTTCTCCGCCACGAAGCTGGAGTGGCTGCTCACGGAGGGTGGTGTCCCTGCCGGCCCCGACCTCGCGTTCGGCACGGTCGACAGCTGGCTCCTGTGGAACCTGACCGCGGGCGCGGTGCACGCCACCGAGGCGTCGAACGCCTCGCGCACCCTGCTGTACGACATCGAGGCCCTCGCCTGGGCCCCGGACCTGCTCGAGCTGTTCGGCGTGCCCGCCGGCTGCCTGCCCGAAGTGCTCCCGTCGGGCGGGCGCTTCGGCGTGACCGCGGCCGGCACGCCGCTCCCCGCGGGGCTGCCGGTGTCGGGCATCCTCGGCGACCAGCAGGCCGCGCTGTTCGGCCAGGCGTGCCTGGAGCCGGGGCTCACCAAGAACACCTACGGCACCGGCAGCTTCGTCCTCATGAACGTGGGCGACGCCTGCCCCGCGCCGGTCGAGGGCCTGCTGACCACGGTCGCGTGGACCATGGAGGGCCGGCCGGGCGCCACCTACGCCCTCGAGGGCGCCATCTTCGTGACCGGCGCCGCCATCCAGTGGCTGCGGGACCAGCTCGGGCTCATCCGGGAGGCCGCGGACATCGGGCCGTTGGCGGAGTCGGTGCCCGACACCGGCGGCGTCTTCCTGGTGCCCGCGTTCGTGGGCCTGGGCAGCCCCTGGTGGGACCCGCACGCCCGGGGCACGATCGTGGGCATCACGCGGGGCACTGGCGCGGCCCAGCTCGCCCGGGCCGTGGTCGAGGCCATGGCGTACCAGACCCGCGACGTGGTCGACGCCATGGCCGCGGCCTCCGGCTACCCCATCGCCGAGCTGCGGGCGGACGGCGGGGCGTCAGTCATGGACCTGTTGCTGCAGCTGCAGGCGGACCAGCTCCAGGTGCCGGTCGCCCGACCGGTGGTGCAGGAGACCACCGCGCTCGGCGCGGCGTACCTGGCCGGGCTGACCGAAGGCGTCTGGGCCTCGACCGACGACGTGGCCGCGTCCTGGCAGCTGGACGCCCGCTTCGAACCGGGAGCCGACCGCGCCGCCGCCGCCGACGCGGCCCACGCCCGCTGGCAGCGGGCAGTGGAGCGCTCACGCGACTGGGATTGAGGTGCGCTCGCGCGACTGGGATTGAGATGCGCTCGCGCGACTGGGACTAAGCGCGGGTATCGGAAACGGGCGCGCGAGGCGGAGGGGACACCCGCGCGCCCGTTCCCGACGATCAGCGGCTGGGGTGGCGCGCCCGCGAGCGGGCCCGGTGCAGCTCGCGCAGCCTCGTGTCCACGACGCGGGCCAGGGCGGCCACCTGGCGTCGCTCCCGGGATCGGTAGGGCATCCCCTGGCGCCCCATCACCAACGCCAGCCCGGAGTGCGGCATCGGCGTCCAGATGACGTCCGAGCGCTGCGAGCCGCGGCCGCGGTTGACGCCCTCGGCCGCCCGGCTGCCGGCCAGGAACGCCTCCAGCCAGGCCGGGCTGGGGGCATTCTCGTCGGCCGCGAGCACGCCGTCGCCCCGCTCGTCGATGTCCACCACCGCCACCCAGGTGGCGCCGACCACCCGCCGGGCGTGGGTCACCACCGCGGCCAGCAGCTCCTCGATGTCGTCGGCCCCCACCAGCTGGGCGGCCGCCTCCAGGGCGTCGAGCCGGGGATCGTGGAGGGCGTCGGCCACCGGCCGCACCTCTTCCACCGCCACCCCGTCGACCTGGCGCACCTCGTTGACCAGCAGGTCCACCAGGGTGCCGTCGGGCAGCTCCACCACCAGCTCGTCGATGGCCTGGCCTCCGTCGCGCTCCAGGATGTCGATGCCGACGACATCGCCGCGGACCGCGCCGATGCGGCTGGCGACCTGCCCCAGCGCGCCGGGCCGGTCGGGCAACCACATGCGGATCACGAAGGTTTCCACGCCGATGCACCCTAGAGAGTGGGTGTGAACCATATGTTTCGGACTCGCGACGAGCGCGTGAGCACCTGTTCGTGGGGTACAAATGCGCGCAAGGGCGCGCGATCGCGCGATGCTTGTTGTAACGGAACCGTCGTGACCATCCGGTCCTGGGGACCGGGGACGGACGGCGCGGCTGCCAACTGGGGACCGATGCCCCCCTTCTGGCTGCCGTGTCCCATTACCCATGAACACATCGACGCACACCAGCAACCCGGGCGAGTTGCCGGGGCTCCACGGGAGGCTCACCGTCCTCCCCGCGGAGCCGCGGGACCGCGCGTCCCTGACCGAGCAGCTGGCTCGGCTGTTGCTGCGCGCTCAGGACGACGCACCCACCGAGCTCAGTGTGGCACTGGGACCGTCGGATCTGAGCGCGGCCACCCGGGAGGCGGCGGTGCGCCGGGTCGAGGTGCACGAGCGGGTGCGGGGCGAGCTGGCCGCCAAGCTGCGCCGGGCCCGCGAGCTGCAGGCCGTGACCGCCAACCGCCGGGACGAGGCCGCCGCCCGCGCCCGGCGCATGAGCGCCCACCTGGTCGACTGCGACTCGCTGCTGGAGCGGGCCGGCGAGCTCACCAACGCGGCCGAGGAGGCCCGGCGCACGCTCGACGCGCGCCGCGCCGACATCGAAGCCGCGCGGGGCAAGCTCGCCCTGGTCGACGAGCAGCGCGAGGCCGCGGGCCAGATGATCGACGACGCCTCCCGGCAGCTGGCCGAGCTCGAGACCTCCGAACTGGACGAGACCTCGCTGCGGCGCGAGCTGGAGGCGGCCAACGCCCACCTGCTCGACGCCCAGGACGCGCACGCCGAGGCCACCGAGACCCTGCGGGCGGTTGAGCAGGAGGCCGCCAACCGGGCCGCGACCCGCGACCACATCCTGTTCACCCGGGCCGACCTGGTGGCGCGCATCGAAGCGCCCCTGACCGACATCGAGCCGGTCCGCATCGCGCTGGCCGCCTTCGACGCCGACTGCCAGAGCGGCGAGCCCGACCTCGTCGCCCGCGAGCTGGCCCGCGAGTGGATCGAGGTCGACGGCGAGCTGGAGCGCATCACCGACGCGCTGCCGGCCCCGCCGTCCGCCGACGAGCTGGCTTCGGCCGAACGCCGCCTCGCCCAGATCGAGCACACCATCGCCGACCTCGAGTCGGCCAGCCGCCGGTCCCATCTGGTGCCCGACGCCCGCGACGAGATCGAGGCCGCCCACGAGGCGGTGCTCACCGCCGAGGAGGACGTCGACCAGTCGGGCGGCGCCGAGGACGACATGGTCCGGCTCCACCAGGCGCGCGAGGTCGAGCACGCGGTCCTGCGCCGCCACGGCTACGAGACCTACCTCGACGTCATCCTCACCGGCCCCCGCCCCGCGGGCGACGCCCAGGCCGACCTGCTCGACGCCCTCCGGGCCCGGCGGGTGGCCGAGGACACGCTGGCGTCACTGCGGGCCGCCACCGAGCCGCCCGCCATCGTCACCACCCTGCGCGCCCGCCGCGACCGCATCTACCGCGAGGCCGCCGACCTGCTGGGCTGCGATCCCGGCTCCAACGTGGCCGAGCTGCTCTACGCCCACCCGGTGGTCCCGCCCCACCGCACCCGGGCGCTGGCGACCGTGCTGGCCAGCTACGAGATACTGCCGGTGGGCGTGTCGGTGCGCGAGGCCGCCGTGTCGTGGCTGATCGAGCAGGACCAGGACCTGAACGAGCGGGACGAGTGCCGCCGGGACGTGGCCCGGCTCGACCGTGACCTCGCGCAGCTGGACGAGGACGAGCACCGGGGCTACGAGTACGCCGACCAGCTCCGGGCCGCGCTGAGCGGCGCCCACGCCGACGTGGGCGGGGCCCTGCACCGCGTGCGGGTCCTGGAGGACGAGCTGTCCGACCGCGCCACCCAGGACGAGCGCCGCCTGCAGCGCATCGCCGCCGCCGAGCAGCTGCGGCGCCAGATCGCGGCGGTGGCCGACGCCCTCCAGCGCTCCGAGGACGAGTACGCCACCAACCTCGCCGCCTCCGAGACCGCAGTCGTGGCCGCCGAAGCCAGCGTCGAGCGGGCGACCGCCGCCCTGTCCGACGCCGTCCGCCGCCTCCGGCGCATCGCCGAGGCGCTGCCGCCGGCCCTGCGGCCCCGGGCGGGCGACGACCCCCTGGGCGAGCTGCCCCGGCTGCGCGAGACCCTGGCGGCCGAGGTCGACCGGGCCGAGGTGGCACTGGCCGGGGCCACGGAAGACCTGGACCGGGCCCGGCGCGACATCGACGAGACCCAGGCGGAGCTGGACGACCACCTCACCGTGGTGCCGACCGACGACATCGGCGACGAGGACGTGCTCCAGGCCGTGCTCGACCTGGTGGGCACCGGCGATTCCCCGGTCGTGCTCGACGATCCCCTCGTCGACCACGCCGACCTCCGCGACCAGCTGCTCGATCAGCTGGTCGCCGCGTCGGAGAGGCGCCCAGTCGTGCTCCTCACCGACGACCCTGACACCCTCGGGTGGGCCATCAGCCTGCCTGACGACGTAGGTGCCGTGACGCGTCTGGCGGTGCGTGACGGAAATGGGGCGGTGCCGGACCCGGCGTCGCTCGTCCCGACCCAGTCAGGGCCGGTTCCATGATCTCCCCGAAGGGCCGCAAAGTGCGCAGACGCATTCCGATCCGTATCAAGCTGGCCGCCGCCCTGGCCATCCCGATCACGGCACTGCTGCTGGTGTCCCTGCTCGAGGTGATCCAGAGCGCCAAGGCATCCGACGAGATCCAAGAGCAGACGACGCTGGCGGAGAGCTCGATCGGCCCCGGCGGCCTCGTCACCGTGCTACAGAACGAGCGCAACTACGGCGCGGTGTGGCTGCTGGGCTCCGAGAACGCCGTACAGCTGCCCGTGGCGTCGTTCGAGGAAGCGGTGACCGACACCGACGCGTCCCTCGCCCAGTTCCAAGAGGAGATCGACCGGCTGGGCGGCAGCGTGAAGGCCACGTACCAGCCGGCGGTGGACCAGATCAACGCCGACCTCGCCAACCTGCGCAACTACGTCACCTCGTTCACGGGCGAGCGGGGCCAGAACAACACAGCCACGTCCGAGCCGTTCTACCTGGGCTACATCGAGCTCATCGACAACCTGTTCGAAGCCAACGGGCACGTGGCGCTGGCGGTCGACGACTCGACCCTGCGCCGCGGCGTGGAGCTGACCGACCTGGCCTCCCGCCAGATCGAGAACACCGGCCGCATCATCCGGGTGTTCCTGCTGGCCGGTGTGGGTCCCGGCGGGAAGCTCGATACTTCCCAGGAGATCGGCGAGGCGGCGGGCCTGGTCGGCCAGTACGACACCAACCTGGCCACGATCCAGCAGCTGGCAGTCGGCCGCTACGAGGCCGCCGTCGCCAAGGGGCTCAAGGAGAGCGCCGACTCCGGCTTCGCGGAGCTGGCCCACACCGGCCTGGCCGAGGCCGGGCAGGCGCCGGTCAACGTCGGGGCGTTCCTCGAGTCGACGTCCCGCGAGGAGGACGAGGGCTTGTACGGCGTCCGCACCGCGGTGAACGAGCGCATCCAGGAGCGGGCCGCCGAGCTGCGCGAAGAGGCCGCCCAGAGCCAGCGGCTGTACATGGGACTGGCCCTCGTCGCCATCGTCGTCGCCCTGCTGGTGACGTGGCTGGTGTCCCGCTCGATCACGCGGCCGCTGCGCTCGCTCACCCGCCAGGCCAAGGAGATGGCGGAGCGACGGCTCCCGGAGGCCGTCATCGACATCCTGGAGACGCCGCTCGGCGACGACGTGACCGTCCCCACCGTCGATCCCGTCCGGGTCAACACCCGGGACGAGGTGTCGGACGTGGCCGACGCCCTCAACACCGTGCAGGACTCGGCCCTCGACCTCGCGGTCGAGCAGGCCGTGCTGCGCCGCAACATCGCGGACAGCTTCGTCAACCTCGGCCGCCGCAATCAGAACCTGCTCGGCCGCCAGCTCGACTTCATCACCGAGCTCGAGGCCAACGAGGCCGACCCCGACACGCTCTCGAACCTGTTCCGGCTCGACCACCTGGCGACGCGCATGCGCCCCAACGCCGAGTCGCTGCTCGTGCTGGCGGGCATCGAGCCGCCCCGCCAGTGGGCCGCGCCCGTGCGCCTCACCGACGTCATCCGCGCCGCGCTGGGCGAGGTCGAGGACTACCAGCGCGTCGTCGTGCGCGGCGTCGAGCCGGCCACGATCATCGGCTCGGCCGCCGCCGACCTCGCCCACCTGCTGGCCGAGCTCATCGAGAACGCCCTCGTGTTCTCGCCGCCGGACCAGACCGTCGACATCCGCGGCCGCAACCGGCCCGACGGCTACACGCTCGCCATCATCGACAGCGGCCTCGGCATGCCGGCCGGCGACATCGCCGCCGCCAAC